>JALYSS010000223.1 GCA_030854685.1 Pseudomonadota bacterium
GCGCGTCGCGCAGGAGTATTTGCGCCGGCATCCCGAGCATGTGCGCAGCGTCGTGCTCGACGGCGTGGCACCGCCGTCGCTGCGCATTTCATTCGATGTCTGGCGCACGCGCGACGACGCGCTCGACGGCGTCATCGCGGCGTGCCGGGCGTCGGCGCCCTGCGCGAAGGAACACCCGGATCCAGCGGAGACGCTGCAGGACATTCGTCGCGCACTCGCCGGCGGCAAGAGCGTCACCGTGCGTGACCCGCGCACCGGCGCTTCGCGCGAGATGCGCCTCGACTTCGAGACCATCATCGGCGCACTGCAGCCGCTCACCTATGCGCCCGAAGTTGCAAGCCTGATTCCGGAACTGCTCGCGCTCGCTAAAAACGGCGAATACGCGCCGCTGTTCGCAGCGTCGCTCGTGATCGTCGGCGACCTGCCCGAGCAGTTCAATCCGGCCCTCTTTTACTCGGTGACGTGCGCCGAGGACGTCCCGCGTGTCACACGCGAGGAGCGTATCAACGGCGTCGCGGACGGGCGCGTGCGCTCGCTTGCGCGTCGCGCGATCGCCGTCTGCGACCAATGGCCGAAAGGCACGTACCCGCCGGATTTCACGACACCGGTCAAAAGCGACGTGCCGGTGCTGCTACTGTCCGGCGGTCTCGACCCCGTCACGCCGCCCGCCTACGGCGACCAAGTGGCCAGGGGTTTTCCGAACAGCCGGCACGTCGTCGCCAGCGGTTTCGGTCACATCGTGTCGCCGCAAGCCTGCGCACCACGGCTCATCGCCGCGTTCGTCGACAAGGCGGGATTCGAGACGCTGGTGCAAAGCTGCATCGACTTTCTCGAGCATTCGAAGCGTCCGTCCTCGTGGCCCGATCGGCTCGCACCGCAGCCGTGATCGCGATCGAAGGACTCGCAAAGACGTTTGGCAAACAGCGCGACGTGCACGCGGTGCGCGACGTGACATTCAATGCGCCGAATGGCGCGATCACCGGATTGCTGGGTCCGAACGGCGCGGGCAAGACGACGCTGCTACGGATGATTGCAACACTCGTGATTCCGGATGCCGGTCGTGCGCGGGTCGACGACCTCGACGTCGTCGCGAATCGCTACGCGGTGCGAAGCCGCATCGGCGTGCTGTCGGACGCACGCGGCCTCTACCCTCGGCTCACCGCGCGCGAAAACGTCCGCTATTACGGCGCGTTGCACGGCTTGTCGCGAGACGCGCTCGAACGACGCATCGACGCGCTCTTCGCGACGCTCGGTCTTTCCCCGATCGCCGATCGACGAACCGCGGGATTTTCGCAGGGCGAAAAAATGAAGGTGGCGATCGCCCGCGCGCTGATCCACGACCCCGACACGATCCTGCTCGACGAACCGACCAACGGCCTCGACATCATGAGCGTGCGCACGCTGCGTGACGAATTGCGTGCGCTGCGCGCGCACGGCAAATGCCTGCTCTTTTCGTCGCACGTGATGCAGGAAGTCGCGGCATTGTGCGACCGGATTGTTGTGCTGTCGCACGGGCGAGTGGTGGCGGACGGCACCGCGTCCGAACTGATCGCACGCGCGGGCACGACGAGCCTCGAGGATGCGTTCGTCGCGCTGCTCGGTTCCGATGCGGGGCTCGCGGCGTGACGACGTCCTCCGAGTCCGCGGTTGCCCGTACGCTCGCGATCCTCCGCAAGGAATTGCTCGAAACGTTCCGCGATCGGCGCACCGGAACGGTTACGCTGCTGTCGTCGATCCTGGCGGGACCGATCTTCCTGCTCCTGATCTTCAACCTGATCGCAAGCCAGGCCGAGCGTTCCCGCGAGATCACGCTGCCCGTCATGGGTGCCGAGTACGCGCCGGCGGTCATTGCGTTCCTCGAACGGCAGCAGGTCAGCGTCACCAAGGCGCCGGTGGACTACGACGCCCAAATCCGGCGCGGCGACCTCGACGTCGTGCTGGTCATCGACGACGCGTTCGGCAAGGACGTCGCGCAAGGCAAGCCAGGGACGGTACGGCTCGTGTTCGACCGCTCGCGCGATCGCGCGCGTCCATCGATCGACCAGGCGGAGTCGCTGTTGCGCGGGTACAACCGGCTATGGGGCGACCAGCGGCTGATGTTGCGCGGCGTGACCTCCAGCGTCGCGAATCCGTTGCGCATCGAAACGGCGGACCTCGCCACGCCGCAGCAATCCGGTGCGCTCGTGCTGTTTCTGGTCGCGTTTTACGGCCTGTTCGCATCGGTGATGGGCGGCATGACCGTCGCCCTCGACACGACGGCCGGCGAACGCGAGCGACAATCGCTCGAGCCTCTGTTGATGACGCCCGCGCGACCCGCGGAAATCGTCGTCGGTAAATGGCTCGCCGTCTGCGCGTTCAACGCGCTCGTCGTGACGCTGACGCTGACCGGCTTCTACCTGACGCTCGCGTTCGCCCCGCTGCCGCCGGTGGGTGTGCCGTTCCTGTTCGGATCGCGCGAATTCGGACGCTTCCTGCTCGTGCTGGTGCCGATGATCCTGATGCTGCCGGCGATCCTGCTCTACGTCGGCAGCCGCGCCCGCGCGTACAGGGAAGCGCAGGCGAACGTTTCGGTGCTGCTCTTCGTCGTGTCGCTGATTCCACTGGTTCAGCTCTTCATGCAGCGCAGGGAGCCCGCGTGGCTCATGCTCGTCCCCGTGTCGGCGCAATACTCGCTGCTCAACACTTCGCTGCGCGGGGACGCGCCCGCGCTCTCGCAACTCGCGGCGTCGTGGCTCGCACCCGCCGCACTGATCGTCATCGCGCTCGTCGCCGTCGGACGGCGGCTTGCGCGTGAATCGATCCTGAGCGGGAAATGATCCATGCGAAAATCGGACGTGGCCAACGCACTTTCCCGCGACGCAAAAGCTTCCGACGCGCCCGCCGAAATGATGGACACTCACGAGGTTGCGGCCTATCTGCGGCTCAAGGAGCGGCGCGTCTACGACCTCGTTCGCCGGCGCGCGATACCACACGTGCGCGCGACTGGCAAGCTGCTGTTCCCGCGCGCGCAAGTCGATGCGTGGATCACGGCCAAAGGCGAAGCGCCCGTGGCGGCGGCGCACGTGAGGCCGCCGATCATCGCCGGCAGTCACGATCCGCTGCTCGAATGGTCGGTGCGCGAATCGCGCTGCGGCCTCGCGATCCTTGCCGGCGGCAGCCGCGCCGGCGTTGAGGCGCTCGCGCGCGGCGAAGCGACGGCGGCCGCTGCGCATTGGATCGACGATGCGAGCGGCGATTACAACGTGCCCCTTGTCCGTTCGGTGCTGGCGGGTGCTTCAATCGTCGTGCTCGAATGGGCCACGCGCACGCAAGGGTTTCTGCTGCACGAAGGCAACCCGCACCAGATTCGCAAGGTCGCCGACCTGTCACGCAAGCGGTTACGGGTCGCGACGCGACAGCCGGAAGCCGGCAGTCACCGGCTATTCCTGCATCTCCTTGCGCAAGGCGGCGTCCGGCCCGAATCGCTCGACTGGCTGCCGCGCGCGGTACACGCCGAAACGGAACTGGCCGCGATCATTCGTGACGGACACGCCGATGTCGGCCTCGGCATCGAAGCCGCCGCGCTCGCGAACGGCCTCGCGTTCATTCCGCTCGCAACCGAACGGCTCGATCTGATCACGTTCCGCCGCGACGCGTTCGAGCCGCCACTGCAGACGCTGCTCGCGTGGACGCGCACGCCAGAATTCGCCGCGCAGGCGACCTCGCTCGGCGGCTACAACATCGCGAATGCCGGCCGCGTCGTTTTCAACGCCTGACAGGGCGCGCAAGTCGACAGAAACTCTGAGGGTGGCCGGAAAGGCCAGTACAGCGTGCGCATCAACGAGCAATGCCGGATCTGCTTCGAGTGGCCCAAAAGGGGCTCGCGGCCAGTCAATGTCGGGATCGTCGACTATCAGCGGGGGCTCGAACCGGCCGCCACGTCGATTTTTCCCATTGGCGAACGGGCCGGTTTTGGGAAATAATCCACGGCATCCGGTCAGGGCGCATTACCGGTACATCAGATTCGGCGCATAGCGTTCGCGATGGGGCCGTGCGATCTCGCGGCAAACCGCGTGCCGTTGAGGAGGCAATTACCATCATGACTTCGAACGTTTTTCAGCTCCCGACCGGGCCGCGCTGGCGCGTGTTAATCGCGCATCAGCGCAGCGAGGTCCGCGATGTATTGCGCACGCTGATCGAAGCGGAGAACATCGCTATCGTGGAAGTGGCCGACGGTGAGGTGGCGCTAGCGCAGCTGGAGTGCATGCGATTTGACCTGCTCGTGCTGGAACTCGATCTGCCGCTGAAGGACGGCGTAACGCTGATGCAGCTGCATCGTCTGCTGCTCGCGCACGAGCGCATTCACGTCGAACTGCCCGCGGTCATCTTCACACTGGCGCCCGAAGTGCGCGGCAACGCGACGCTGACCGATTATCTGCGAACACTAGGCGTAGCCGGGTTCATCGATGACGCGCCGCGGCGCGAGGTGGCGAGCCTGGTCGATGCGATCCTGCAGGCGCGCACTGCGCAACTAGCGGCAGGGAAACCGGCCGCTGCGTGAATGCACCCGTCGATGGCGCCAATGAATCGCGGCGTCGTCCGCCGCTATCCGCGGCTAGGGATGATCCGCAAGTGTGACGCCAATCATACTGTCGCGCGTCACCAGCTTCGCGAGCTCCGCCTCGCCCAGGTTATCGGTTCCTTCCGGGCGCCTGGGCAGCACGAGGTAGCGCATGTCGGCGGTGCTGTCGTGCACGCGAACCTGCACGTCTTCCGGAATCACCGTGCCGAACTCAGCGAGCACCGCACGCGGTTCGCGCACCACTCGCGAACGATAGCTGCGGCTTTTGTACCAGTCCGGCGGCAAGCCAAGCAGCGTGCGCGGATAGCAGGAGCAGAGGGTACAGACGATCACGTTGTGCACCGCCGGAGTATTTTCCACCACGACGAGTTTGAGCGCCCCGACGTCGAGGCCGATCTCCTCGGCCGCCATCGAGCCGTTGGCGAGCATGCGCCTCATGTACGCCGGGTCGAGCCATGCACGCGCCACCATCTTCGCACCGTGGCCGGCGTCACGTCCGTCCATGATCTCGACCTGGCGACGCACCTCGTCGGCCGTGAGTATTCCCTTCTCGATCAATAGCTCACGTACCGCCATTTCCATCGCGCGATAGTAGGTGAGTGTGTCGTCCTGGTCGGGGCGCGGCGGAGAGCGGTGGACGTGCGCATGATCGTGATCGTGGTTCATCGTGGATGCTCCTCCGCTTGCAGCCAGTGCTGATAAATCTCCACGTCGAGCACGTCGACGGGTTGACCTGCATAATCGGACCACAGCTCGCACTGCAGGAAACGCACACGATAAAGCGGTTGTGCCGGGAGTCCCGGCCTCGCGTAGGCAAGCTCCTCCGGGTTCGGAAATGCGCCACATACGCGTTCGATCACGCCGTGCTTGCCGCGGACATAATACGGAGTGCGCACATGACCGATCGGGTAGGCTTCGCGCACCTTGACTCGATCGCCCGCCTCGAATCGAAAAGCGGTGTCAGTCATGTGGCGTCTTACGCGCCCGGATGCCCTCGATCCTGCGGCCCAGTTCGTCCACGGTGATCACGCCGCGTTGGATGAGTGTCTGGGTGATCGCGCAAACCCAGCGCTCGTAATACGTCA
This sequence comes from Pseudomonadota bacterium, assembly GCA_030854685.1. Lineage (GTDB taxonomy): Bacteria > Pseudomonadota > Gammaproteobacteria > Burkholderiales > Casimicrobiaceae > VBCG01. Next base: position 5,647 of record JALYSS010000223.1, read on the forward strand.
TCGTGTCGTAGGATTCCGCGCCGAGACTTTCGATATTGCGTCGGAGTTCGTCGACCGTGAGCAGCCGCCTGTCGTTGTGCGAGAGCAGCACCATCAGCGCATCGACGCGCTTCTCCCACAGCGCGTAGTCGTGCTCGGCCCGCTCGACCGCTCCCGCGGGAAGTCCACCCATGTCGTGGTGACTACGTTGGGGATCGGGACCTGCCATGGTCGATTATCACCCGGAACGGATCGAACCTGAACAGTTCATGGCGGCCGCGCCCCGAATAGCGGCTGTCGGCCATAGCGAGTCATTCGCGGGCGCAGGCAACACCGTCCAATAGCCATCATTGGTGGTTATCAGGTGCGGGCCAAGTCGGAGTCTGCAAAGAATTGCAACCCTGCCGCCGCGCGTATGTTGGGCCTGCGAAAGATCAGCGGCGAAATAGTGAGTCTGTAATATGAACTGTGTAACTGCTCTGTGGTAGAAACGCGGCCCGTTGGCTGCAGCAGCAACTCCCGTTTGGCGCCGCTGACGCAATTGCAACCTCGACCGCTTCGAGCGCATGGAGCTCGACGGTGGAAGAGCGCCGTTGGCCGATACGAAAAGCACGCATCCTCGGATCTGTCGGCGGATCGACGCATCCCACGCATCGCTCCCCGCGTAGCGCACTCTGGTCGAACCGCGCGTCGAGACCCGCCGCGTGCAGCGGCATCGCGGATGCGCCGGGCGGCCTCCGCGTCCTGCGCGGCGTCGCTCAGGAAAACAGCTTTGGTGGTGTTCATGGGGGCGGCATCGAGACCGCTGGCCAATTTGCCGTCACGACCGGAGATGCGACGCTCCCCACGGACGCAATGGCGCGGCAATCGGAGAACCCGAAAATTTTCCCGGGTCATGCGCGACGCGGTTATGATGCGCCGGGATGATCAACGACGACGGAGGCAATCCAATGTGCAAAGTGTGTGGTGACGCGCACCATGAGACTCAAGTGTCGCGCCGCAATTTCCTGAGGACCGGCGCACTCGCAGCACTTGCGCCGTCGACCATCGGCGCCGCCCTGGCGGCCGATCCACCCGCGCCGGGCGGGACGCCGCCGCCGAACGCGATCGCACCTGCGGAGGCGTTGAAGCGGCTGATGGATGGCAACGCGCGCTATGCCGCGAACACGCCCAACGAGCGCGATTTCTCGGCCGGACGCGCCGCCCGCGCGCAGGTGCAGTATCCGATCGCCGCAATCCTGAGCTGCGCCGATTCACGCGTGGCACCGGAGCTCGCTTTCGACCAGGGACCGGGAGAACTCTTCGTCGTGCGCGTCGCGGGCAATATCGTGACCCCGGACGTGCTGGCGTCGCTCGAATACGGCGTCCAATTTTTGGGCACGCCGCTCATCATGGTGCTGGGCCACACCGGATGCGGTGCAGTCGACGCCGCGATCAAGGTGCTGAAGACCAAGGCCGTGCTGCCGGGCCATTTGCCCGCCCTCGTCGCCGCGATCAAGCCCGCTGTGATCGTCGCGGAGAAGACGCAGTCCGGCGATTTGCTAGACAACGCGTCCGCCGAGAACGCGCGGCGGCAGGTGACTCGATTGAAGAACTCGCCGCCGGTCGTCGGGAAGAGCTACGCCGGCAAGAAGATCGATATCGTCGGTGCGATGTACGACCTGCGGACGGGAAAGGTCGCACTGCTCTAGACGTAAGCGTTCCTGTTGCGAAGCTTTCCTGCAATGGCGCCCCAGACGTGGGCGGGAGATCGGTATCCCGAACGCCATTCCGATCGCGAACGACATCATGACGGCTATGCCGCGGGTCGTGCGTCCGCGTCCTGCTCGAGCGGCACGCAGGCGTAGCGACGCGCGTCGAGGTGGAACAGGCGCACCGGCGTGCCGTAGAGCCGCTCGATGTTCTCGGGCGTCAGCGCCCGCTCGACCGTGTCGAGCACGAGCGGGCGTCCGTCCGCGAGCAGCAGCGCGCGATCGGCGTGCGCGAGCGCCTGGTCGGGCTCGTGCGTCGCGAAGAGGATCGTCATGCCGCGTGCCCGCAACCGATCGAGTTCATTCAGCACCCGCACACGGTTGCCGAAGTCGAGATTGGCCGTCGGCTCGTCCAGCAGCAGGATCGACGCCTGTTGCGCGAGCGCGCGCGCGAGCATCACCAGCCGACATTCCCCGCCTGAAATCTCGGTGATCGGGCGCCACGCGAGCGCTTCGATGCGAAGCGTCGCCAGCGCGGCGCGTACCGCCGCGTAGTCGTTCTTTCCGGGTCGCGCGAACGTTCCGATGTGCGACGCGCGGCCCATCAGCACCGCGTCGGTCACGCTGAACGCATACGCCGGCGCGTGCTGCTGCGGGACGTACGCAATGCGGGCAGCACGCGCGGCCGCACCGAGCGACGAAACGGGCACGCCGTCGATTTCCACCTGACCTGCGAGCGGCGGCAGCAATCCGAGTAGCGTTCGCAGCAGCGTTGTCTTACCGGCGCCGTTGCCGCCGAGGATCGCGAGCGATTCGCCGGCGGACAGCGTGAAGTCGACGTCGCGGCCGACAGCGCACGATGGAAATCCGAACGCAAGCTCGCGCGCGGTCAGCATCACGTGCTCCGCCGCGCCAGCAGCACGAGAAAGAGCGGCGTGCCGATGAATGCGGTCAGGATGCCAGGAGGCACTTCGATGGCCATGGCCGCGCGCGCGAGGGTATCGATCGCGAGCAGGAAGATCGCGCCGAACAGCGCCGAAACGGGAAGCAGGCGGGAGAATTCCGGGCCGGCCACCAGCCGTGCCATGTGCGGCACGACGAGTCCCACCCAGCCGACGATGCCGCACACCGCGACACTCGCGGCGGTCGCAACCGTCGCCGCGGCGATCACGATCGACCGCAGCCGCGATGCATGCACGCCGAGCGCCTGGGCCTCATCCTCCGGCAGCGCGAGCAGATTGATGCGCCAGGCGAGCGCGGCCAGCAGCGCGATCGTGATCAGGATCGCCGGCGCGACGATCGCCACCTGCTGCCACGTCGACGCGGCAAAGCTTCCCATCAGCCAGAAGGTGATCGCCGGCAACTGGTTGTAGGGATCGGCGGCGAACTTGACGAGCGAAATCGCCGCACCGCCAAGACTCGCAATTACTACGCCGATCAGCACCAGCGTCAGTACGCGATCGTGCGCGCGTATGCGAGTGGCGAGCGCGGTGACGAGCGCCACCGTCAACAGTCCCCCACCGAATGCCGCGAAGGCGGCGATGGCGGCGCCGGCGCCCGCAAAAATCGCCAATACCGCGCCGAGTGCCGCGCCGGAGGAAACGCCTAGCGTATCCGGCGAGACGAGCGGATTTCGAAACAGCTGCTGAAATGCCGCACCCGCGGCGCCGAGTCCTGCGCCGACCAGACAGGCGAGCGCAATGCGCGGCAGGCGAATCTGCCACAGCACCGCATCGGACATCGCGGGCGACTCCCGCCCCGCAAGGCCTCTACGCAAGCTCGCCAGGATTTCGGAGGGCGTTACGGCATAACGACCGGACACCACTGCGATGATCGCGAGGCCGAGCAGCAGCACGACGCCGGCCGCCATGAGCAGCGAGATCGCGCGTGGCGGTTGCAAGTGCACGCTTCAGCTATCCGTACCGGCGTTCGGAAAGAACAACTGCTCGCCATCGATCCTGTAGCTGGCAATCACCGCCTGCCCGCGCGGCGACACCAGCCAGTCGATGAACTTCTGTCCCAGTTCCTTCTTGACCGATGGATGTCGTTCCGGATTGACCAGCATGACGCCGTATTGGTTGAAGAGCCGCTTGTCGCCTTCGACGACGATCTTCAGATGCCCGCGATTATGGAAATTGAGCCACGTGCCGCGATCGGACAGGATATACGCGTCCATCGCCGCCGCGGTATTGAGCGCGGGCCCCATCCCGGATCCGGTTTCGCGATACCACGGGCCCTTGATGCCGGCGATGTCGACATCCGCGGCCTTCCACAACCGCAGCTCCGCCGAATACGTGCCGCTCTTGTCCGCGCGCGACACGAAGGGCGCCTTCGCCGCCGCGATCGTGCGGAACGCGACGGCAATGTCCTTGCCTCCGGCAACGTGCGCGGGATCGGCTTCGGGTCCGATCAGCACGAAGTCGTTGTACATCACCGGATAGCGCTTGACCCCGTTGCCCTCTTCGAGCCATTTGAGTTCGGCCGCCTTGTCGTGCACGAACACGACGTCGACATCGCCACGCCGCCCGATGTCGAGTGCCTGGCCGGTACCGACGGCGACGACGTGCACGGCGATCCCCGTGTCCTTCTCGAATGCGGGCAACAGCTGCGGGAAAAGTCCCGACTGCTCCGTCGAGGTCGTCGACGCGACGACGATGAACGGCTGCTGTGCTCCAGCCTGCGCCACCATCAGCATACCAAGCGCGCCTGCAAATATCCCGATCCATTTCCGTATCACAATCGCTCTCCTTCCAGAAAGGTCCTGCCATCGGCCGAGCGTGGGGACCTGAAGAACTCCGCCGCCTCCGTGCATTCGGTTACACAACCCGCGCACAGGAAGACCACGCTGTCGGCATGGCGCTTCGCCTGCGCGAGTTGGTGCGTCGTCATCACGATCGTCGTTCCGTGTGCGTAAATGCGGTCGACGATCGCCTCCACGGCACGCGCAGCGGCGGGATCGAGACTCGCGGTCGGCTCGTCCAGGAATACGACTTCGGGTTGGAGTGCCCAGGCGCGCGCGAGGGCGAGGCGCTGCTGCTCGCCGCCCGACAGCACGCGTGCAGGACGATCCGCGATCGCGCCAAGACCGACGCTCGCGAGCGCGTCATCGACCCGGCGCCGCGCCTCGTCCCCGTGAATGCCGGCTAGCGCCAGCGCGTGACGAAGATTGCCGGCAGCCGAGCGGCGCAGCAGTACGGGACGCTGGAACACCATCGCCTGACCCGCGGGTCGTAACGCGCTGCCGCCCCACGTGACGCGGCCGTGCGTGGGCGTCACCAGACCATGCAGAACGCGCAGCAGCGTGCTCTTGCCGGCGCCGTTCGCACCGAGGATGAACGTGCGTCGCCTCGGTTCGATCACCACGTCGACGCCGTCGAGCGCGCGCGTTCCGCCGCTGACGACATCGACGCGCGACGCGACGATCGGAAGTCCCGCGACGATTTCTGCGTCACCCAAAGCGCACCCTCGCCCATTGCCGCGTCGCGTGCGCGCAGAAATTGAGCGCCATCACGAGCGTGATCAGCACGACGCCCAGTCCCAGGGCGAGCGGCAAATCGCCCTTGCTCGTTTCAAGCGCGATCGCCGTCGTCATCACGCGCGTGACGCCGCCGATGTTGCCGCCGACGATCATCACGGCACCCACTTCGGCGGCCGCGCGACCGAAGCCCGCGAGCAGGACGGTGACGAGCGACCATCGCGTGTCCCATAGCAACGTGAGCGTCGACTGGAACCACGACGAACGCAGGCTTTGCAATTGCTCGCGATACTCGGCCCACGCATCCTCGACGAACTGGCGGGTGAGCGCGGCAATGATGGGCACGATCAATATCGTCTGCGCGATCACCATTGCCGTTGGCGTGAACAGCAGGCCGAATGCGCCCAGCGGACCGGCGCGGGACAGCAGCAGGTACACAAACAGGCCGACGACGACCGGCGGCAGGCCCATCGCGGCATTGAGCAGGACGATCAGCGGCCCGCGGCCGGCGAAGCGTCCGATGCCGACGGCCGCGCCGAGCGGAAGCCCGATCAGCGCCGCGACGAGCGTCGCGCTCACGCTTACGGCGAGCGACAGCCCGACGATCCCGGTGAGCTGCGGATCGAGCTCGGTGACCATGCGGAGCGCCACCGCGAAGCTCTGGGAAATGGTATCCATCGACACCGCATATTGTGCCGCGGGACTGCAATTATATGCAATCCTTACATCATCGTGCCGAAATCGGTGTCCAAGGTGTCGTGCTGAAATCGGTGTCGGAGGTGTAATCGTGGGAAGACATTGACTTGCCGAGTGGTTTGGCCGAATGACACTTCCGACACCGATTTCAGCTAAGCTGGCGCAGCACCGCGAGCGGTGGCTCCCGTACCGTCGCTCGAGTGCCGAGCCACCCTGCAGCGAGGACGGCGAGCGCTCCACCTACGATCCCATACAGCCAGACGAGGGGATTCACCGAGAACGGAACGTTGAAGACGCGATCCGCGAGTGCCCACCCGATCGCTGTCGCGCCGGCAGCGCCGAGCAAACCGGAAAGCGCGCCGAGCAGCAGGAACTCGGCCGCCTGCGCGCTCTGCAGCTGCAAGCGCGATGCGCCAAGCATGCGCACAATCGCCGCGTCGAACTTGCGCTCGTCCTGCGTCGATGCGATCGCTGCCTGCAATACCAGCAGGCCGCCCGCGACCGTGAACAGGAATACGAACTCGACCGCGCGTGCGACGCGATCGATGATCCCCTGAATCTGCCGCAGGATTTCGGCGACGTCGATCGACAGGATGTTCGGATCGCGCTGCACGAGCCCCGACAGCCACGACGTGTCGCCTTCCGGCGCGCGGAACGCCGCGATGTACGTCGCCGGCAATTCGTCGAGCGCCCCGGGCGCGAACAGTGCGAAGAAATTGACGCGGAAGCTGTCCCAGTTGACCTTGCGCGTGCTCGTGACCGGGGCGGTCACCCGAATGCCGCCCGCGTCGAACGTGAGGCGATCGCCGACCTTGACGCCGAGCGTCTGCGCGATGCCCTCCTCGAGCGAAATGCCCGCGGTGGCGCCTTGCGCTTGCGGCGACCAGAACCGGCCTTGCACGACACGATTGCCGATGGGCAACCGGTCGGTCCACGACAGGTTGAACTCGCGCTCGGCCAGGCGACGCGCGCGCCTGTCGGTATAGCGCGACGTGTCGAGCGGCGCGCCATTCACTTCGACAAGCCGTCCGCGCACCATCGGCTTGAACTGCGCCGCGACATGCAATTGCTGTGCGAGCCACGCGCGTGCATCGGCGACCTGATCCGGAAGCACGTTGACCAGGAACTGGTTCGGCGCATCCGGCGGCAGGCTCGCGCGCCAGTCGCGTACGAGGTCGCCACGCACGACCGTGAGGAGCAGAAGCGACATCAGCCCGAGCGCGAGCGCGCCGATCTGCAGGCTCGACGCGAAGGGGCGCCGCCTCAGGTTGGCGAGACCGAAGCGCCACGACACGCCGCGCGCCGGCACGCGCTTGAGCAGCGTCAGCAGCAGCCATGCGAGCGCGCCGGCCGCGACCAGCAATCCGCCGACGCCGCCCAGCATGATCGACGCGGCCTGCGCCTCATGCGCCTGCCACGCGATCAACGCCGCAACGGTCGCCACACCGCAGACATACGCGAGCACGCCACCCGCGCCAGGACGCGGCAGATCGCGGCGAAGAACGCGCAGCGGCGGAACGTTCGCGAGCGCGACGAGCGGTGGCAGCGCAAATCCGAACAGCAGCAGGATGCCGGTCGCAAATGCGGTCAGCGCGGGCGTCCAGGAAGGCCACGGCAACGTCTCGACGAATGCGCTCGCCAGCAACGCCGCGAGCAATTCCTGCCCGATCAATGCGCCAACGACGCCGACCGCGCTCGCGACCAGTCCAAGTGCTGCGAACTGAATGACGAAGAGCGCAAGCGTTCGTGCAACCGGCGCACCGAAACAGCGGAACATCGCGGCGGCGTCGATGTGCCGCCGCAGGTATCGGGATGCCGCGAGCGCCACCGCAACCGCCGCCAGCAGCACGGCGACGAGGGCTGCGAGGCTCAGGAAGCGCTCGGCGCGTTCGAGCGTCTGCCGCACTTCCGGGCGCAGGTCGCGCACCGTCTCGACGCGCTGGCCGGGCTTGATGCGATCGGCCAGCCACGCGCGATAACGCTCGACCTGCCCGGTCGCTCGCTCGGCGATCAGCAGGCGCCACGTCGCGCGGTTACCCGGCTGGAGCAGGTTCGTCGCCGGGACGTCGCGCAGATTGAGCAGCAGCTTCGGACCCGGTGCGAATGTGAGTCCCGCAACTTCGGGTTCCTGCCCGATGATCGCGGTGACGGTGAGCGTGGCGTCACCGACTGCAACCTTGCTGCCGACGTGCGCACCGGTCCGCTCGGCGAGACGCGTGTCGATCCATGCGTCGCCGGGCGCGGGGATGCCCGTCGCCGGCTGCTTCCCGGCGTTACCGGGCGCGACCAGCATGACCGCTCCGCGCAGCGGGTATCCGTCGGACACCGCCTTGACGTCGGTCAGCACCGCGATCGCACCGGCATGCCCCCCCCACGCTTGCGGCTGCGCGGCTGCGCTTCCCCCCGGGGGGCCGGAATTCGCACCTTGGGGCGGCCCTGCGGCGCTCGTGCCACCGGCCTGCTGCACCATGCTGTTGAAGCGAATCGCCGGCGATGTCGCGAGACCGAGCGTCTTCGCTTCGGCGGCGTAGTCCTGCGGCAACGGACGATCGCCGCTCACCATCAGGTCGGCGCCGAGCAACAGGTTGGCCTGCTGCGCGAGGCCGCTCTTCACTCGATCGGCGAAAAACGCAACGGTGCCTACACTCGACACCGCGAGAACGATCGCGGCGATCAGCACGCGCAATTCGCCCGCGCGCCAATCGCGCGCGACTAGACGCAGCGCGAGTCGGAGCGTCTGCATCGCCGGTTCATTTCGCGGCGGCGCAAATCGATGACGGCGCGACGTGCGCCGTCACCTCGGTAGGCTCGTCGGCCGCGAGCCGGCCTGCGGCGAGCGAAATCCTCCGCTCACAGCCACCGGCGATGTTGGCGTCGTGGGTGACCAGCAGGAGCGTCGTCCCGTTCTCGCGATTGAGGGTAAACATCAGTTCCGCGACTTCGATGCCCGTCGTGCCATCGAGATTGCCGGTCGGTTCGTCAGCCATCAGGATCTTCGGTTCGCTCGCGAATGCGCGCGCGATGGCGACGCGTTGCTGCTCGCCGCCGGACAACTGCCGCGGGTAATGCGTCGTGCGCCGCGCAAGTCCCACGCGCGCGAGCCATTCACGCGCACGCGCTGTCGCATCCGGCGCGCCCGCCAGCTCGAGCGGCAACATCACGTTCTCGAGCGCCGTCAGTGCGGGTAGCAACTGGAACGACTGGAACACGAACCCCAGCAAGCGTTGCCGGAGCGCCGCGCATCCATCCTGATCGAGCGCCGACAGCGAAACGCCGTCGAGCACCACGTCGCCGGATGTCGGATCATCGAGGCCGGCCAGCAACCCGAGCAGCGTCGTCTTGCCGGAGCCGCTCGCGCCGACGATCGCGACCGTCTCGCCGGCCATGATGTCGAACGTCACGGCATCGAGAATGGTGAGCGGCGCATCGCCGCTTTGGACAATTTTGGAAAGGTTCTGCGCGCGGATGAGCGGGATCGGCATGGGCCTTGGATTCTACCTGGGCAGTTTCGTGCGTTTATTGAACAGCCTTGCGCCGGCGGGAACGGAAACGGGGATTGGAGACGTAATTCCGTGCGCTGGTGTTGCAAAGCGTTACGACGCTGATCTCTATCTCGGGGAAGCTACAATTTGCCCATGACTCCTCGATGCATGCGTCTTCGAAGCGCTTCGCAGCTCCTCGGCCGCCGCACCTGGTCCTTCCGGAATACCGGTCGCCTGCTGTTGCTCGCCTGCGTAGCACTTGCTGCCGCGCCGGTTGCCGCGCAGTCGAGGTCGCCCGTGCTGCTCGTCGTCGGTGACTCGATATCCGCCGGATACGGGCTCGCGAAGGGCGAAGGCTGGGTCGATTTGCTCGCTATGCGGCTCGAGAAGGACGGCTATCGCGAGCGCGTCGTCAATGCATCGATTTCAGGCGACACGACGGCCGGCGGACGCGCGCGGCTGCCGACGCTGCTGCGTGACCATCATCCGTCGATCGTCGTGCTCGAGCTCGGCGGCAACGATGCGCTGCGCGGCGGAAATCTCGACGCAAGCGGTGCGAATCTCGATGCGATGGTGAAAGCCGTGCAGGCCGCGCGCGCCAGGCCGCTGATTGTCGGCATGAAGGTGCCGCCCAACTACGGGTCCGCGTATTCGCGGCGCTTCGACGCGTTGTTTACGGACGCCGCGAAAACGCACCATGCGCCCGTCGTGCCGTATGTGTTCGCGGGCTTTGGGAACGACCTCACTCAGTTCCAGCCCGACCGCATCCATCCGAACGCCGCAGCGCAGGCACGGATTCTCGACAACGTCTGGCCGACGCTCGTTCCGCTCCTGTCGCGCCGATGATCGCGCCGCTGCCACCCGGTCCTCCGCCGCGTCCCGCCAACAGGGTCACCGTCGACGAGTTGGCGTTGTTTGGCGACCGGATCGACGTTCGCTCGCCAGCGGAATACGCCGAAGACCATCTGCCCGGTTCGGTGAACCTCCCGATGCTCGACGACGCCGAGCGCTCGCGCGTGGGCACGATGTACGTGAACGTGTCGGCGTTCGACGCGCGAAAGACCGGCGCCGCGATCGTCGCGCGCAACATCGCCCGTATCGTGGAAACGCACGTCCACGACAAACCGCGGGACTGGGCGCCGCTCGTCTACTGCTGGCGCGGCGGCCAGCGCAGCCGCGCGCTGGTGCACGTCCTCGCCGAAATCGGCTTTCGCGCCGCGCAGCTCGACGGCGGCTATCGCGCCTATCGGCGGCACGTCGTCGCGTTGCTCGCGCAATGGCCGCGACGTTTTCAATACCGCGTGATCTGCGGCCTCACCGGTGCGGGCAAGTCGCGGCTCATCGAGGCGATCGCCGCCGAAGATGGACAGGTGCTCGACCTCGAGCGCCTCGCACGGCATCGCGGCTCGCTGCTGGGCGACATTCCCGGCGAGCCGCAACCGACGCAGAAGGCGTTCGAAAGCGGCCTGTTCGAGGCATTCACGCGCCTCGATGCGCAGCGTCCGGTCTACGTCGAGTCTGAAAGCCAGCGCATCGGGCGGTTGCAGGTCCCCGAGGCGCTGCTCGATTCGATGCGCGCGGCGCCGTGCATCCGGCTCGACGTCCCGCAGGCGCTGCGCGTGGCGATGCTCGAGGCCGATTATGCGCATCTTGCGTACGACGGCACGCGGCTTTCCGCGCAACTCGCGCCACTTGCAAAGCTGCATGGCAATGCGGTGATCGCCCGCTGGGCGGAGCTGATGCAGTCCGGCGATACCGCGCAACTCGCAGCCGAGCTGCTCGACCGGCATTACGATCCATCGTACGAGCGTGCGATCCGGCACAATTTTCCGCGCTATCGCAACGCCGCCGTTTTGCGCGTCGAGGACACTCGGCACGATACCTTTCGCGACCTGGCACGGCAACTGCTCGACCGGCCGGCATCGCAGCAGTCGCCCTGAGCACGTTCGACTACCGTTACATTTCGTTTCACCCGTGCGACGCCAAAGAGTGTCAACTACGCGTTGCGATGAGCCGTTAGCGTGAGCAACGTCTCCCTTCGCGACACACGGACACCCGACATCACCGCGACATGCGATCACCGTCTTCCGTTCTTCCTTTCGCGAACGCATTGGCGTTCCTGATCGTTGCGCTCGTCTCGTCGGCGACGCAGGCGAGCGCGGGTGCGACGATCGATTTCGACGATGCGCGGCATCTGCTCACGCGCACCGGTTTTGCACCGACGTTCGCCGAGGTCCGTGGCTTCGAAGGACGCACGCGTGCAGCCGCGATCGACGCGCTCCTCGCGGCGGCGCGCACGGCACCGACATTGTCGCCGCCACCGTGGACCGCGACATCGGCTCCCCCGGAGGAACGGCCGCGCCCTGGCATGACGGTAGACGAGCGCAAGGTGTTACAGCAGCACGAACGCAGCCGAATCGTGGAACTGCGCGGCTGGTGGCTCGCAGAAATGCAGGCAACGCCCTCGCCGTTGACCGAACGCATGACGCTGTTCTGGCACAACCATTTCGCGACCAGCGAACAAAAAGTGCGCGATGCGCGATTGATGTATGCGCAAAACGCACTTTTTCGCCGCGAGGCGCTTGGTAGCTTCGCGACGCTGCTGCACGCCGTCGCCCGGGACCCGGCCATGCTCATCTGGCTCGACGGCGCACGCAATCGTCGCGGCGCACCCAATGAAAATTTTGCGCGCGAGGCGATGGAGTTGTTCACGCTCGGCGAGGGCCACTACGCGCAACCGGATGTCGCCCAGGCGGCACGCGCGTTCACGGGATTCGGCGTGGATCGCGCTTCGGAACAGGCGGTGTTCAGGCCGCGCCTGCATGACAACGGCACGAAGACCCTTCTCGGCATGCGCGGCGATTTCGACACCGATGGTGCGCTCGACGTACTGCTGGCGCGGCCCGAGACCGCGACGTTCGTCGTCGACAAGCTGTGGCGCGAGTTCGTTTCGCCGCAACCGGACGCACGCGTCGTCGAGCGCATCGCCGGCGACTTCCGCGCGTCGCATTACGCGATCAAGGTCGCGTTGCGCGAACTGCTGCTGTCGGATGCCTTCTGGGATGCGCAAAACCGTGGAACGCTGGTCAAGAGCCCCGCGGAACTCGTCGTCGGCACGCTGCGGGCGGTCGACGTCGAGCCCGACGACATGCGGCCGATCGTCACTGCGACGGCACGCATGGGCGAGGTGCTGTTCGCACCGCCCAACGTACGCGGCTGGCCCGGCGGCGATGCGTGGATCAACAGCTCGACGCTGCTCGCGCGAAAGTCATTTCTGGCGCGCGTGACCCGCGCGATGCCGGCCAGTGCCATGGCAGCTTCTTCCAACGGCGCCGCGCCATCGAAAGGCGTCGAATGGCAGCATCTTCTGCTGCCGCTCCCCGCCGTTGGCGACGCAGTGGTCGAAGCGATGGCGGAACGCGAGCCCGCGGCGGTGATCCGCGCCGCGCTGCTCGATCCCGTCTATCAACTCAAATGACCCGAATGACCCGCACCGTTGCCTCGACAGGACGCCGACGCTTCATCCGGAGTGCCGCGCACGCGATCGTGGCCGTACCGCTCGCGGGCGCATTCGCCGGATGCGCCAGCGCACCGAAGGCCGCGAGCGCCATCGGCACGCCGGCGACTCTCGCCGGGCCACCCCGCGAATCGGCAATGGCCGCGGCAGCGCCCGCGGGCTACGAGCGGCTTTTGATCCTTGTCGAATTGAAGGGCGGCAACGACGGTCTCAACACGCTCATCCCCTTTCGCGACCCAGCCTATTACGCGCTGCGCCCGAAGCTTGGGGTCGCGCGCGACACGGTGCTGCCGTTGTCCGACCGGATGGGCCTGCATCCGGCGCTGCAACCGTTGCTCCCGGTTTGGAAGCGGAACGAGCTGGCGGTGCTGCAAGGCGTCGGCTATCCGGCGCCGAACCTTTCGCATTTCCGCTCGATCGAGATCTGGGACACGGCGTCACGGAGCGATCAATACCTGCCGACCGGGTGGCTGACGCGAACGTTCGCCGCAACACCACCGCCGCGCGACTATGCGGCCGACGGATTTGTCATCGGCTCCTACGATCTCGGGCCGCTCGATGGCGGCGCCCGTGCGCTGACGCTTGCCGACGCCGCGCAGTTCAACGACCGCGCGCGATTCGTGCACGTAGCGGGAACCGCGCGCACGCCCGCGCTCGAGCACATCCTGCGCACCGAATCCGACATCGTTCAGGCCGCCGCGCAACTGCGAACGAACGTCAGCCTCGCCACCCGTTTTCCAGCGAGCGCGTTCGGGGCCGTCGTGCGGACGGCGTGCGATGTCATAGCGCGTGCGAAGGGCGTGGCCGCCGTGCGCCTGACGCTGAACGGTTTCGACACGCATGCGAACCAGGCGCCGACGCAGGCGCGGCTCCTCTCCGAATTCGCCGAGGGCCTGGTTGCGCTCACGCAAGGCCTGACCGAGCTTCGCCGCTGGGACGACACGCTGATCCTCTCGTACGCCGAATTCGGCCGCCGTCCGCGCGAAAATCTGTCGGGCGGTACCGATCACGGCACCAGCAATGTTCACTTCGCGCTGGGCGGTCGCGTTGCCGGAGGTCTCTATGGCGCTGAACCGGCACTCGCGCAGCTTTCGACCGACGGCAATCTCGCGCATGCGATCGACTTTCGCAGCGTCTACGCGACCGCGCTCGAGCGCTGGTGGGGATTGGATTCGCAGCGCATATTGGGCGGGCGCTACAAGACGTTGCCGATCCTCCGCGCATGAAGCGCCGCATCACGCGCTGTCGCCGTCCCATTTGGCGATGAACGCGCGCCAGTGCGGCGCATCCGACGCACCGATGCGCTCGCGAACGAGCGAAATTTCGCGCGCGTATTCGCCCGCGTCGACTTCGCCGCGCATCAGGCGAAACCGCAGGTAGACGAGATACGTGTTGAGCGTGTCGCACTCGCAATAGCTGCGCACGTCGTCGATGCGGCCGGCCGCGATCGCCGCGCCGACTTCGCTGCCGTCCATGCCGAGCTTGCCCGGAAAACCGCATAGCCGGGCGATCGCGTCGAGCCCGGCGCTTGCGCGCGGCTGGAATTGCGCGATGACGTCCATCAGGTCGAGATGGCGCGTATGGAAGCGTGCGAGGTAGTTGTTGAACTTGAACTCGCGGTCGTCGTCGCCCCAGTCCCAGTAGCGGGAAGCGGTGATGCCGTGGATCAGCGCACGATGGTTCAACACCGGCAGGTCGAAGCCGCCGCCGTTCCACGAAACGAGTTGCGGTGTGTATTTCTCGATGCCGTCGAAGAAGCGCCGGATCAATTCCGGTTCCGGATCGGCAGCATCGCCGATCGACCAGACGCGGATGCCCGCCGCGTCGCGCATCGCGCACGCAATCGCGACGACCTTTTGCAGATGCAACGGCGCGAAGTCGCCGCCGGTCGTGGCGCGACGCCGCTGCACGAACCAGTCGAGGACGCCGGCATCGTCGACGCTGGCGCCGATCTCATGGATGCGACGGATGCCCGCGACGTCCAGCACCGTCTCGATGTCGAAGACGAGCAGAGGTGTCATCGTTGCAGCGCGTTCGTGCGGCGACGCGTCGTGGTTGCGACGTCAGCGCGCGATGCTGCGCGTCATGCGGGGAACACGCCGGTGGATAGATACCGGTCGCCTCGATCGCAGACGATGAAGACGATTGTCGCGTTTTCGACCGTCCGCGACACCCGCAGCGCTACCGCGCATGCGCCGCCGGAACTGATGCCGCAAAAAATGCCTTCCTCGCGTGCAAGCCGCCGCGCCGTGTCCTCGGCGTCGGCCTGCGACACGTTTTCCGTGCGATCGACACGCTTCGGATCGAAAATCTTCGGCATGTACGCGGGCGACCACTTGCGAATGCCCGCGATCGACGAGCCCTCCTCCGGTTGCGCGCCGACGATCTCGATCGACGGATTCTTTTCCTTGAGGAACCGGGACACGCCCATGATCGTCCCGGTGGTCCCCATCGCAGACACGAAATGCGTGATGCCGCCCTCCGTGTCGCGCCAGATCTCGGGACCGGTGCCCCGGTAGTGCGCGAGCGGATTGTCGGGATTCGCGAACTGGTCGAGGATCGCGCCCTTGCCTTCGTCGCGCATCCGTCCGGCGATGTCGCGCGCCGTTTCCATGCCGCCGGCCTTCGGCGTCAGCACCAGCTCGGCGCCATATGCACGCATCGTCTGCACGCGCTCCGCCGTCTGGCTCTCCGGCATCACCAGCACCATCTTGTAGCCGCGCATCGCCGCGACCATTGCCAGCGCGATGCCCGTGTTTCCCGACGTCGCCTCGATCAGCGTGTCGCCCGGCTTGATCGTTCCGCGCTTCTCGGCCTCGACGATCATCGACAGCGCCGGCCGGTCCTTGACCGACCCGGCCGGATTGTCGCCTTCCAGCTTGGCCAGGATCACGTTCGACGTCATGCCCGGCAGGCGCGCAAGCCGTACCAGCGGCGTATTGCCGACCGTATCCGACAGCGTGGCGTAATTCATGGGGAGATTGTAGCGGAGCGGCGCGAAGGCTGGCCGCGCACGAGTGCCGCCGGTACCGGCGGCCGGATGAATCAGAGCGGCTCCGTGCCGGGGAGCGCCCGAGCCGCCTGATCGAAGGTATAGGTGCCGCGATAGCGTCCACGTCGGCGCTCGGCGGTAATTTTCGCTTTGTTAACGATCAGCGCGTCGGCGAGATCGGCGTGTCGAATGCCGCCAGCCGTCGTGACGGCCTTTGCGTCGGTGAAATCATTCACGGCCGACCAGACCGCCTGGCGGCTTTCGAATACGACATTGCGTTCTTCCAGCAATCCGATGACGACGGCTGCGAGGTCTTCCCTGCTGGCGTTGTAACGCTTGCCCTTCAATGTCCACGTGACTTCCGCCAACACGATGTCGGTGACGAGCACTTCGGATTCCGCCTCGAACAACCGACGGGCCTTCTCCGCTTGCACGGAATCGTCATTCAACAAACGGCGCAACACGACGTTGGTGTCGACGGCAATCACGAGGTTGGCCGGCGCCTGGTCTCGAGCGCCCGGCGCTCGAGGATTGCATCAGCGAGTGATTCGTCGTCCGAGAATCGTGCATCCGCGTGCAAATGCCTGAGGACGCCGGCACTTCTGCCCTTCACCTTCCTGAGAATCGTGATGCGTCCGTTGTGCTCCAGAATATCGAGATCGTCGCCGGGTTGCACGTGAAGCCTATCGCACAACGACTTCGGAATCGTGACTTGCCGTTTGGAACTGAGAATGGGCATCCGCTACTTCTTTACCAATTAATAATAGTAAAGATAGCGCGGCGTCCGCGGTTTGTCAAACGCAACACCGACGCGTGCATCGGCCCAGCACGCCAGTCGAGGGGCCGCGCATGCAAACTTGCGGCCCCCGGCGGCGCTCATTTATGCGATTTCGCCTCCGTCTTCGTCGATGCGGCGGCCTTGGCATCCTGCCGTGCGGCTGTCTTGACGGTCGCCGCTCCGACGGTGAGTTCGGGCTTGAGCTTCTCGAAGCGCCGGGCGCCAATGCCCTTGACGTCCTTCAGCTCGTCGACCGATTTGAAGCCGCCATGCTGCGTACGATAATCGAGAATCGCCTGCGCCTTGGAGGGGCCGATGCCCGATAGCGCGACGAGTTCTTCCTTGCTGGCGGTGTTGAGGTTGAGCGCTGCGTTGGCAAACTGCGCGGCGAGCGCGAGGACGACGGCGAGCAACAGACGGATCATGTGACACTCCTTCGAAGTAAGATCGGATCGTCGCGTCGCAGCGCTCGGTCTTTGAGCGGCGCGGCGTGATCGAGCCCCAAGCTTACGAACGAGGTCACATCGGCGAAATCAGACTTTCGACGTAGCGCGGTATGCCTTCGTCGATCCCGAGCATCGGCGCGGCATAGCCCGCCGCGCGAAGACGCGTTAGGTCCGCTTGCGTGAAGCTCTGGTACTTGCCGTGGAGCGCCTCTGGCATCGGAACGTAGGTGATCGTCCCATAGCGAATGAGTTCGTCGAATGGACGCGGCGGATCTCCCGCAATGCCGCGACAGGCATTGATCGTCGCATGCGCGACGGCGTTGAACGTCGCTGCATTGCCGCTACCAAGGTTGAAGATGCCCGAGCGTTCGCCGTTATCGTAGAAGTCCAGATTCGCGTCGACGACGTCGTCGACGTGGATGAAATCGCGCCGCTGCTCACCATCGGGATAACCCCCCGAGCCTTCGAAGAGTTGCACGCACCCATCACGCCGGTATTGCTCGACGAAGTGATATGCAACCGACGCCATGCGGCCCTTGTGCGCCTCGCGCGGACCGTAGACGTTGAAATAGCGAAAGCCGGCGATCTGCGCGGTCCGTTCGGGCAACAGCCTCCGCACGTACTGGTCGAACAGCGCCTTCGAGTATCCGTAGACGTTCAGCGGCGCCTCCTGCGCGCGCTCCTCGCGAAATACCGTGCCCGCGCCGTAGACTGCCGCACTCGACGCATAAAGGAACGGAATGTCGTTGTCCTGGCAGTGCTCGAGCAGCCTGACGGAATAGCGGTAGTTGTTGCGCAGCATGTACCGTCCGTCGCTAGCCGTCGTGTCGGAGCACGCGCCCTGGTGGAAGACCGCGGCGATGTCATCGTCGAAGTCGCCGTTCGCGACGCGCGCGAGGAAGTCGTCCTTGTCAACATATTCCGCAATGTCGCAATCGGCGAGATTGCGGAATTTGTCGGCCTGCGTCAGGTTGTCGACGGCGATGATGTCCGCCTCGCCGCGCGCGTTGAGCGCCTTGACGAGGTTGGACCCGATGAACCCGGCAGCGCCGGTCACGACGACATACACGGTTTATCCTCCATGGCAGGCGCAATGCAGTCGCATTTCACCGCGCGATCGCATCGCCGGCACGCACCACGAACGGCACGCGAGGCGTGACGGCGCACAGCAATTCATAGCCGACGGTGCCCGCCGCGTCCGCGACATGGTCGACCGGCAATCCATCGCCCCACAGCACGACGTCGCTGCCGACGTGCGCTTGCGGTACTGACGACAGATCGACGGTGATCATGTCCATCGAAACGCGCCCGGCCATCGGCACGCGATGCCCGTCGACAAGCACCGGCGTGCCGTTCGGCGCATGGCGCGGATAGCCATCGGCGTAGCCGCAGGCGACGACACCGATGCGCATCGGCTGCCGCGCCGCGAACGTGCCGCCGTAACCCACGCTCGCGCCCACTTCGAGCGCCTGCACGCCGATCAGTTGGGAACGCAGCGTCATGACGGGCACGAGCCCGAGGGCATCGGCGCTGCGGTCGGCGAACGGCGTCGCGCCGTAAAGCATGATGCCCGGGCGCACGCCGTCGCCGCCGATTTCGCGATACCGGACAACGCCGGCGGAATTGGCAAGCGAGCGCGGATACGGCAGACCTGCGCACGCCGATGCGAAGCGCGCGAGCGGCTCCGCGAGCCCGTCCTCCGCGTCTGATCGTGCGAAATGCATCATCAACCGCAGCGACGCAACCGCCGACGCTCGCGACAGACGTTCGGACATTGCCCGCACGTCGCCGGGTGCGATGCCGAGCCGGTTCATGCCCGTATTCACCTTCAGGTACACGTCGAGGGGGCGGGCGAGCTTCGCCTGCTCGAGCACGCGCACCTGTTCGGCGGCGTGAACGACGACGGCAAGCGAATGGGCGGCGATGTCGTCGAGCTCGCGGAGCTCGAAAAAACCTTCCAGCAGGAGAATCGGACGCGGATAGCCGTGCTCGCGCAAGTGCAACGCGACGTCGAGCTCGATCAGCGCGAGTCCGTCGGCCGTTGCGAGCGCCGGCAGGACGCGCGTCACGCCGTGGCCATAGGCATTGGCCTTCACGACGGCGAGCACTTCGGCACCAGGCGCCAAGGCACGTACGCGCGCGAGATTGGCGGCGAGTGCCTCGAGGTCGATGTGCGCGACGAGCGGTCGGGACATGCGTGAACGCGGAACGGCGCAGGAGCGCTGTCCGCTACAACCCGCAACGAGAATGCGGCCGACGCGACAGCGTTGGGAAAGCGTATGCGTTCATGGTATAAAGCGCCGGCCGCGCGTGTTCGCATTATAACAATCGACAGCGAACGTCAGGGCACGGAAAAGCCGCGGTCCGCTACCACAGGCTCGATGAAACCCGGCTTCTACACCATCATCGCGGCGCAGTTCTTCTCGTCGCTCGCCGACAACGCGCTGCTCATCGCTGCGATTGCGCTGCTGCGTGAGTTGCACGACCCGGCGTGGATGACGCCGGCGCTCAAGCAGTCCTTCGTCGTCTCGTACGTCATTCTCGCGCCGCTGGTCGGCGCATTCGCCGACTCGATGCCGAAGGGTCGCGTAATGCTCATCACCAACGCGATCAAGATCGTGGGCTGCGCGATGATGCTGCTCAGTGTGCATCCGCTGCTGTCCTACGCCGTCGTGGGCTTCGGCGCGGCCGCGTATTCGCCCGCGAAGTACGGCATTCTCACCGAGCTTTTGCCGCCCCAACAGCTTGTGGTGGCCAACGGCTGGATCGAAGGCGCGACGGTCGGCTCGATCATCATTGGCGTGCTGATGGGCGGTGCGCTCATCACGCCGCGTGTTTCCGGCGCGCTGCTCGGCTTCGACTTCCCGTTCGTCGACTTCCCGATCGACACGCCGCCCGAGGCGGCGATCGCGCTGATCATGGTCGTTTACGTCATCGCAACGATCTTCAACTGGTTCATTCCCGACACGGGTGTCGACCACCGGGTGCCGAGCAAGAATCCGCTCTACCTGATCCGCGAGTTCTCGCACTGCGTGGCACTTCTGTGGCGCGACCGGCTCGGGCAGATTTCACTCGCGACGACGACGCTCTTCTGGGGCGCGGGCGCCACGCTTCAGTTCATCGTCATTGACTGGGCCGCCCGCGCGCTTTCGCTCAACCTGTCGCAGGCGTCGATGCTGCAAGGCGTCGTCGCCGTCGGCGTCGCGCTCGGTGCGATCCTGGCGGCCCGCTTCGTCTCGCTGCGCGGGGCCGTGAACGTGCTGCCGATCGGCGCGGTGATGGGCGTCGCCGTCACGGT
Source organism: Pseudomonadota bacterium (assembly GCA_030854685.1). GTDB lineage: Bacteria > Pseudomonadota > Gammaproteobacteria > Burkholderiales > Casimicrobiaceae > VBCG01. The sequence continues at coordinate 26,001 of JALYSS010000223.1, forward strand.
AATGGTGTTCGTCCATTACGTCCCGCTCGCGATGATCCTGATGGTCGCGATCGGCGCGTGCGCAGGATTTTTCGTCGTGCCGATGAACGCGCTGCTCCAGCACCGCGGTCACGTGCTGATGGGCGCCGGACATTCGATCGCCGTGCAGAACTTCAACGAGAACATCGGCATCCTCCTGATGGTCGGGATTTATGCGCTGATGGTGCGCGCAGGTCTTTCCATCAGTTCCGCGATCATCCTGTTCGGTCTGTCGGTGGCGATCGCGATGCTGCTCGTCATGTGGCGGCATCGCTTGAACCAGCGGGAATACGACTCGATGCACCTGATCGGCATCGACCAGACCGAGTCGTAAAAGCGGCGCGATCCGATCAGAGGATGACCGGCTGGTCCGGCAACTCGTTCGGGGACTCGGCCGTGCGCGGAAAGTGCTGCGCGAGCAGCGCGGAAATTTCGCCGATGCCCTGCGCGACGCCCTCGGCGTAACGCGACTCACCGAACGCCGATTCCATCCGGGCGCAGATCGCCTGCCAGTCGTGAATGTCGACGACGCGATCAATGCCCCGGTCGGCGACGATCTCGACGTCGCGGTCGGCGAGCAACAGGTAGATCAGCACGCCGACGTTTTCCTCGGTATCCCAGACGCGCAGCAACCCGAATACTTCGAGCGCTCGCTCGCGCGGCGCCAGCTTGTCCAACATGCGAAGCGGCGGTAGCGCACCTTCGACCGCGAAGCACACCTGCCCGCGATGGGTACGCTCGCCCGCGGCGATCGCGTGCTCGATTTGCGCC
>JALYSS010000236.1 GCA_030854685.1 Pseudomonadota bacterium
ACGACATTGCATGCCGGCGCCAGGCGCTTGACGAAATACGCCGTGGCGGATCCGACGATCGCCCCGCCGATGATCGCGACGTCAGCCCTTCGCATCGCGATCAGGGTTGCTGCGGAAAGCTCAGCTGAGGCGCTCGGACCAATGTGCGCGGATCTCCGGCAGGTTCAGGCCAAAACTCATCCAGGCGAGCCGCCTTGCCCAAATCGACCGTGAAGGGCGCAGCCAGGGTCCCGCAGGATTCGCTCACTCGCCTTTCTTCACGCTCCGCACGCGCAGCGACGGCATCGCGGCGATGACCTTCGCGCCGGCGACGCAGTCGACGAAATAGCGCTGGCGCCCGGCGATTTCCTCCTCGACGAGACCGTGGATGTCGGTGTCGAAGCCCGGGAAGCGCTCGTTGAAGTCGCGTGCGAACTGCAAATACTTCACGATCTGCCGATTGAAGCGCTCGCCCGGGATCAGCAGCGGTATGCCGGGCGGATACGGTGTCAGCAGCGCGCTCGTCACCCGGCCTTCGAGGTCGTCGATCTCGACGCGCTCGATCTCGCGATGCGCCATCCGCGCGAACGCGTCCGCGGGCTTCATCGCGGGCTCGAGGTTTGACAGGTACATCTCCGTCGTCAGGCGTCCGATGTCGTTGGCCTTGTAGATCCCGTGGATGCTGTCGGACAGATCGCGCAAGCCGATTTTCTCGTAGCGTGGGAACGCCTGCACGAACTCCGGCAGCACGCGCCATAGCGGATGGTTCGCATCGTAGTCCGATTTGAACTGCTGGAGCGCGGTGACGAGGGTGTTCCAGCGGCCCTTCGTGATGCCGATCGTGAACATGATGAAGAACGAGTAGAGGCCCGTCTTCTCGACGATGACGCCGTGCTCGGCGAGATATTTCGTCACGATCGCCGCCGGAATGCCCTGCTCGGCGAAATCGCCCGATACGTCGAGCCCCGGCGTCAGCACCGTCGCCTTGATGGGGTCGAGCATGTTGAATCCCGGCGCGAGATCGCCGAAGCCGTGCCATTTGTCCTCGGCGCGGATCATCCAGTCCTCGCGATCGCCGATGCCCTCCGCGGCCAGCTCGTCGGGACCCCACACCCGGAACCACCACGAATCGCCGTACTCCTCGTCGACCTTGCGCATCGCGCGCCGGAAATCAAGCGCCTCCATGATCGATTCCTCGACCAGCGCCGGACCGCCCGGTGGCTCCATCATCGCCGCGGCGACGTCGCAGGACGCGATGATCGCGTACTGCGGCGACGTCGACGAGTGCATCAGGTACGCCTCGTTGAAGCGGTAGCGGTCGAGTTGACGCGTGTCGCTGTACTGGACGAGGATCTGCGACGCCTGTGAGAGTGCCGCGAGCAGCTTGTGCGTCGACTGCGTCGAGAAGATCAGCGCGTCCTTCGACCGCGGCCGATCCTTGCCGATCGCGTGCATGCCGCGATAGAACTCGTGGAACGCCGCATGCGGCAGCCATGCCTCGTCGAAGTGCAGCGTATCGATCTTCGTCGACAGCAGATCCTTGATCGTGTCGGCGTTGTAGAGCACGCCATCGTACGTGCTCTGCGTGAGCGTGAGAATGCGCGGCTTCGTCTTGACGTGACGCGCGAACGGATGCGCGCGGATCTTCTTCTCGATGTTTTCCCAGCGAAACTCCTCGATCGGGATCGGGCCGATCAGCCCCATGTTGTTGCGTGTTGGCGTCAGGAACACCGGAATCGCCCCGGTCATCGTGATCGCGTGCAGCACCGACTTGTGGCAGTTGCGATCGACGACGACGACGTCGCCCGGCGCGACCGTCGCGTGCCATACCATCTTGTTCGACGTCGACGTGCCGTTCGTGACGAAGAACAGCTCGTCGGCGTTGAAGATCCGGGCGGCGTTGCGCTCGGAAGCCGCCACCGGCCCCGAGTGGTCGAGGAGCTGCCCGAGCTCGTCGACGGAGTTGCAGACGTCGGCGCGCAGCAGGTTCTCGCCGAAGAACTGGTGGAACATCTGCCCAACAGGACTCTTGAGGAACGCGACGCCGCCCGAGTGGCCAGGACAATGCCACGAGTACGAGCCATCGTTCGCGTAGTGGACGAGCGCGCGGAAGAACGGCGGCGCCAGCGTGTCGAGGTACGTGCGCGCCTCGCGCAGGATGACGCGCGCGACGAACTCCGGCGTGTCCTCGTTCATGTGGATGAACCCGTTCAGTTGCCGCAGGATGTCGTTCGGGATGTGCCGCGACGTCCGCGTTTCTCCGTGCAGGAACACGGGGATCTCCGAATTACGGAACCGGATCTCCTCGACGAACGCGCGCAGGTTGGCGAGCACCGCGCGTGTTTCTTCCGGCGAGCCGGCGCCGAACTCCTCGTCGTCGATCGACAGGATGAACGTCGATGCGCGCGATTGTTGCTGCGCAAGGCCCGCCAGATCGCCGTAGCTCGTCACGCCGACGACCTCCACGCCCTCGCTTTCGATCGCGCGCGCGAGCGCGCGGATGCCGAGGCCGCTGGCGTTTTCCGAGCGGTAGTCCTCGTCGATGATGACCACCGGAAAGCGAAATTTCATTGCTGTCTCCATGGCGCCGGCTGATCCGGCGCGAGTGCGGCTTCGCGCGTGGCGAGGCCGGCGAACGTGCCGCTGAAGGCAAAACGGCACCCGAGCGGCATCCGCGGGATAACGTGAGACTGGTGCAGGCGCCAAAGTTCCGACAATCGTCGCCGCTTCGCCAACGCGCCCCGGATCCGGCGCGCATTGTGCGCCAACTTCGCGGCGACGCGCGATAATTCTCAGCCCTCGCGCGCCGGCACGTCGGGTACCATCAGCGCTGAAAGCCGCACCGGCCGCCTCGGGAGACGTCCTGGTCGCCCGGCCTCCCGTGGTCGATATACTCCTTTCCCAGGCACGCAGGATTCCATGGCACTCAATATCTTCAGTCGCCTGATGCCGCCCGAAAAGAGCTTCACGAGCCTTTTCTGCGCGCAGGCGGATTGCATCGTCGATGCGGCGGAAGAGCTTCGCGACATGGTGGGCCAGCGGCATACGGCGGTCGAGGCGCACATCGCATCGATCCGTGCGATCGAAACCAAATCGGACGGAGTCGTGCGTGAGATCTTCCTCTCCGCCAACCGAACGTTCAACGCGCCGATCGATCGCGAGGACATTCTGACGCTCGCGCACGACCTCGACGACGTCGTCGACCTGATCGAGGACACGGCGAAGGGCATCCAGCGTTACGAGATGTCGAGCTTTCCCTCCGAAATGCAGACGATGGTGAACGCGGTCGTCGAAAGCGCGGAGCTACTCAAGAAGGCCATGCCGTTCCTGGACTCGATCACGAACGACTACCGGCAGATTTACGCCATCTGTCAGCGCATCGGGCAGATCGAGGAGCACGCGGACGAGTCCTCCGATGCGGCGTTGGCCCGCATCCGCGCCGAGCTTCGCAGCGGCGCCCTCGGTGTGATCGGCTACCTCGACCTCAAGGAGCTCTACGAATGGGTCGAGCGCGTCGTCGACAAGTGTGACGACGTCGCGAACCAGCTTCAGACCATCACCGCGAAGCACGTCTAGTGCGCCAACCCATAAGTCTGCGTACATGCCAAGACGCGCATCCGCGCGCCGAGTGCGCGAAGCGAACCGCAGACATAGTCGTCACCGTGGCGAGGATGAGCGACAAGGCAACCGACGATGCGGGGCGCGTCGAACATAGCGAAACTTATGGGTTGGCGTACTAGGCACGCAGGCTGACCGGCGATGGAGAACGTCGCGCTCGGCTCGTTCCTCGTGTTCGGCCTGGTCGGCATCGCCTTGCTGTTCGATTTCATGAACGGCCTGCACGACGCGGCCAACTCGATCGCAACGGTAGTCTCGACGCGGGTGCTGCAGCCGCGAACGGCCGTTCTGTGGGCGGCCTTCTTCAATTTCATCGCCTTCGCCGTCTTCGGCCTCCACGTCGCAAACACGCTCGGTACTGGCATCGTCGAGGCGAATGTCATCGACGCCCGCGTGATCTTTGGTGCGCTGACCGGGGCGATCGTGTGGAACGCCGTGACATGGGCGCTCGGACTTCCGTCGAGCAGCAGCCATGCGCTGATCGGAGGACTGACCGGCGCCG
>JALYSS010000252.1 GCA_030854685.1 Pseudomonadota bacterium
ACCTTGCTCGAATTGCCGAGCACCGATTGCATCATGTCGAGATAGAGACGCTCGCGCGTCACCCCCGGCGCTTTCTGGTATTCGACGAGGATCTGGTTGAACCGCTGCGCGTCATCCTGCGCGCGCTGCTCGACTTCCGACTTGTAGCCGTTCGCCTCCTCGAGCAGCCGCGCCGCCGTGCCGCGCGCGCCGGGAATGACATTGTTCGCGTACGCTTCGCCTTCGTTTTTCAGCCGCTCGCGATCCTGCCCGGCCTTGACCGCGTCGTCGAACGCTGCCTGGACCTTCTCGGGCGGCTGCACGTTCTGCAGCGTCACCTTCTGCACGAACACGCCGGTGCCGTAGCGATCGAGGTTCTGCTGCATCAGCTGCTCGGTCTGCTTCGCGATCTGCTCGCGCCCTTCGTAGAGCGCGAAGTCCATTTTGGCCTTGCCGACGACCTCGCGGATCGCCGATTCGGCGACGTACGCGACGATCTGGTCCGGGCGCCGGTTATTGAAGGCGTAATCTTCGGCGCTCTTCAGGTTGTATTGGACGGCGAACTCGACGTCGATGATGTTCTCGTCGTCGGTCAGCATCACCGCTTCCTTGTCGATCTTGTTCTTCGGCGTGTTGCGATAGCCGACCTCGATCGTCTTCACCTGCGAGAAATCGACGAGTTCCACCGCTTCGACGGGGAAGGGCAGATGCCAGCGGGGGCCGGGCTGCGTGGTCTCCGTGTATTTGCCGAAGCGCGTGACGACGCCGCGGCGGCCTGCATCGACGATGTAGAAGCCGCTCGCGAGCCAGATGACAATGACGAGCGCGATCAGCATGCCGGCGCTGCCCATCGGCAGGTGCATGCCGGGACCGCCCCCATCGCCCCCGTCCTGCGGCTCGCGCTTGCGCCCGAACAGCTCGTTCATCCGGCGATTGACGTTGCGCCAGATTTCGTCGAGGTCGGGTGGTCCGCTGCTATTGCTTCGCTTGCCCCACTGCGGGTCGTTCAGCGACATACGGATTCCACTCGGGCGTTCAGCATGGGCAGCGGAAGTCGGCGCAAGGCGCGCCGGTCAGCCGGTATGTGCCGGCGTGTCAATGGTTTCGGAAACGGCGGCTGGCGAGACCGGGAAGCGCTCAGCCAGCGCGGCGCGCAACCCGGCCAGGCCGGCGCCGGTGACCGCAGTCACGCGAACCGACACGATGTTACCACAGCCGTCGCGCTCGACCCCGACCGGGATCCCCGCCGTGTCGCACTTGTTCAGGACACGAATCTGCGGGACGTCGCCCGCGCCGATTTCGGCCAGCAACGCGTCGACGGCTTCGATTTGCCCGGCGCGGTTGTCCGCGCCGGCGTCGATCACGTGCAGCAGCAGATCGGCGTCGGCGGCTTCCGCGAGCGTGGCGCGGAACGCGGCCACGAGGTCGTGCGGGAGATCGCGGATGAATCCCACCGTATCCGACAGGACGAGATTCTGCGCGCCGGGAATGTGGAGCCGGCGAAGCGTCGTGTCGAGCGTTGCGAACAATTGATTCGCCGCATAGACCTTGGCGTCGGTCAGGCGATTGAAGAGCGTCGACTTCCCGGCATTGGTATAGCCGACGATCGCCACTGTGCGCACTGCCGCCCGCCGCCGCGCGCGATTCTGCGTGGCGCGGCTTCGTGCGACTCGCCGCAGTCGCTCGCGCAGCAGCTTGACGCGTTGCGTGATGAGTCGCCGGTCGGTCTCGAGCTGCGTCTCGCCCGGACCGCGCATGCCGATGCCGCCCTTCTGGCGCTCGAGGTGGGTCCACCCGCCGACGAGGCGCGTTGCCATATGATTGAGCTGCGCGAGCTCCACCTGCAGCTTGCCTTCGGCGCTCCGCGCACGCTGCGCGAAAATATCGAGGATGAGGCTCACGCGGTCGACCACGCGGCACTCGAGCGCCTGCTCGAGGTTGCGTTGCTGCACACCGGATAGCGTGTGATCGAAGATCACGAGATCGGCGTCCGATTCGCGACACTGCGTTGCGATCTCGTCGACCTTGCCGCGCCCCGCGAAATACGCGGGATCGGGGCGTGTACGGCGGCCGCCCAGGCTGGCGACGACCGTAGCACCGGCGGATGCGGCGAGGGCCGCGATTTCCGCACGCCGGTCAGGTTGATCGCCGCGTCCGAAATCGAGCGCGACGACGAGCGCCTTGTCGCCGGTAGCGGGACGTTCGAACATCGCGCGTCAGGTCAATGCGAGCGCATGCCGCGCCGGCACGCGTGGCACGCAGGCGCGATACGCAAACCTGCGGGTGACGTCAGGTTTCGCTTTCGTTTTGATTCTGATGCGGCATCGCAACCGGTCGCGACGGCACGACCGTCGAGATCGCGTGCTTGTAGACCATCTGCGTGACGGTGTTCTTCAGCAGGACGACGTATTGATCGAACGATTCGATCTGTCCCTGGAGCTTGATGCCATTCACGAGATAGATGGAAACCTGCACGTGCTCCTTGCGCAGGGTGTTGAGGAAGGGGTCTTGTAGCATTTGCCCTTTATTGCTCATTGGCGAGCTCCGCGCTTGTTATTCCGCATCTTCGGCTCTCGACCCGCGACCCTTGTGACGGCCAGCGGGCATCGCAAGGTCGGGGGTGAGCCGCCTCGCTAGCGGCGTGCGGTGGAATCCGCGTAGGGATTGACGCCTGTCTTGAATTGTATCCTAAGGGGCGTACCCCGCAGTTGGAACGCGTCGCTGAAAAAATGTTCCAGATAGCGGCGATAAGCGTCGGGGACGTGCGACAGCGCCGAGCCGTGGATAATGACGAGCGGCGGGTTGACGCCTCCCTGGTGGGCATAGCGGAGCTTCGGTCGCACGTAGCCGGCGCGCGGCGGCTGCTGTCGTGCCACCGCGAGCTGCAACGTGCGCGTAAGTCGCGGCGTCGGCAGCCGTGCCATCGCCGCTGCGTAGGCCTGGTCGACGGTGCGCAGCAACGCATCGACGCCGTGGCCGTCGCGTGCCGAGATGTAATGCTGCTCGGCGAACGCGAGGAACGCGAGCTTGCGTGTCAGCTCGCGCTTGACCGTGGCACGCTGTTCCGTATCGGCCGCGTCCCACTTGTTGATGCCGACCGTGAGCGCGCGGCCGGCCTCGAGGATATGTCCGGCGAGATGCGCATCCTGCTCGGTGATGCCGTCGGTCGCGTCGAGCAGCAGGATCACGACATTGGAATCCTCGATCGCCTGCAGCGTCTTGATGACGGAGAATTTCTCGACCGTTTCGCTCACTTTGCCGCGGCGGCGGACGCCGGCGGTGTCGATCAGCGTGTAGCGCCGATCGCCGCGCTCGAAATCGAGGTGTATCGCATCGCGCGTCGTGCCGGGCTCGTCGAACGCGATGACGCGCTCCTCTCCCAGCAGCGTATTGACAAGCGTCGACTTGCCGACATTGGGCCGCCCGACGACCGCCACCTTGATCCGCCGCTCGCCTTCGTCGGCCGCTTCGTTGACGTCGATGCCAGGAGGAGTGTGCTCGAGCGCGATGTCGATGAGATCGCGCACGTTTTCGCCGTGCGCCGCCGAGATGGGGAACGGCTCACCGACGGCCAGTTCGTGGAACTCGACGACGCTGCGCTCGGGCGGCAGTCCTTCCGACTTGTTGACGGCGAGCACGACAGGCCGGCCGGATTTGCGCAGCAGCGACGCGATGGCCTGATCCTGCGGCGTGATGCCTTCGCGTGCGTCGACGATGAAGACGACGACATCGGATTCGGCGATCGCGGCTCGTGCCTGCTTCGCCATTTCGAACAGGATGCCCGACGTCGCCACGGGCTCGAAGCCGCCGGTATCGACGACCAGGAACTCGCGATCACCTGCGCGCGCGCGGCCGTAATGGCGATCGCGCGTCAGCCCCGGAAAATCGGCGACCAGCGCATTGCGCGTTTTCGTAAGCCGATTGAAAAGCGTCGACTTGCCGACGTTCGGACGACCGACGAGAGCGATGGTCGGGAGCAATCAGCGCGCGGACACCGAGAACAGCGTGCCCTTTTCCGATTGCCACAGCATGCCACCGCCGAGCGGCGCCGGCTGCGTCGTCGCGAGGCTGCCGTCGGTCGCCAGACGGCCGACATACGCGCCGTCCTGGCGGGAAAGCAGATGCACGTAGCCCTCGACGTCGACGACGCCGATTTCGTCGCCGATCAGTTGCGGGCCACCGATGCGGCGCTTCGCAAGCGCGTCCTGTTTCCAGATCGATGCGCCATTGCTGCGATCGAAGGCCTGCACGCTGCCCTTGTCATCCACGGCATACAACCGATTCGCATCCGCGGTGATCCCCGCGAGGCTCGAGATATCGCGCGTCCAGATGAGCGAGCCGCGCACGACGTCGAAGCACGCGATGCGCCCCTGATACGCAGCGGCGCACACCTCCTTGTCGTCGACGTACGGGAGGCTCGTCACGTCGGCGATCCGCTCCAATTCCGTCGAACCTTTCGGCGTCGCGACGGTTCCGTCCCAGGCGATCGTGCCGGTCTGCGCATCGATTGCCAGCAACCGGCCGCCGGCGGTGCCGATGAACAATCCGCCGCGCGACAGGATGCCGCCCGCGGCGTTGCGTACCGTCAGCGGCGGATTGGTGTGCGGATCGACCCAGACCGTCTTGCCATCAGCGGCGGAGAGTCCGTAGATGCGGCCGTCGCCCGAAAAAACGATCACGATGTTCTCGGCGACACTCGGCGGCGCGATCACTTCGCTCGATACGCGCGCGGTCCAGCGCGCCTTGCCGTCGGCGTCGAACGCGAGCACGTCGCCCTTGTCGGTACCTACGACGACGAGCGAGGTCGCCGCACCCGGCCCCGCCGACAACGGATGGCCCGCGCTGATCTTCCATTCCACGCGTCCCGTCGCGGGATCGACGCGCATCAGTGTGCCGTCGATCGCGGCGGCGAAAATGGCGGAGGGGGTGATGGCCGGCGCGAATCCGGGGCCGGCCTTGCCGACGCTCTGTTGCCAATTGATCCGCGGCGTGACGGTCGCATTGAGCGTCGGCAGCGGCCCGGGCTTATGGTCTCCGCCGGTCAGCCACGCGAACGACGGCGTGGGAATCGATGGGATCCACGACGTCAGCGGCGATTGCGAAAGGCTCGCGCATCCGGCGCTGATCGTCGCGGCGACGAGCGCGCATGCGGCGCTGCGCAGCATTCGCGTCATTTCGCGGCTCCGCGTTGCGCAGGCGCCGTGACGGCCGGGGCCTCGCTCGCAACCGCCGCGGGCGGTGGCGGCGGCACGGGTGTCGAAGCGACCGGCGCAGTACCGGCGGCTGGCGCGCCGGACCCCGCCGTCGAAGCGGTCGCGGCTGCCGTTTTCGGACCACCCAGCGCGTCGTATTTCACCTGCACGTAATTGCGATACGGCGACTTCGCATCGAGCTTCGCGAGCGCGTTTTCGTACGCGGTCCGCGCATCGGCGGCGCGTCCCGCGGCAGCAAGTGCGTCGCCGCGAAGATCTGCGAACATGCCGTCGAACGAAGCCGGATGCTTCGCGTCGAGCGTCGCCAGCGCGGCGTCGTACTGCTTTTCATCGATCTGCACCTGCGCCAGCCGGTAACGCGCGATCGCCTTCACCTGCTCCTCGGATCCGTGTTCGACGACCCAGGCGTACTGCGCCTTCGCGCCGTTGCGATCCCCCGCGTCGTAGAGCATTTTCGCGTAGAGGAGCGCGGCGCGCGGTGCGTAGCCGGTGCCGGCGTAACGATCGGTGATCTGCGCGATGGCATCCCTGGCCTTCGCGGAATCCTTCGTGCGCGCTGCTTCGCTGACGGCGCTGTAGAGCACCGACGCATTCTCCGCGCGCTTTCCGGCGTACCAGCGCCAGCCTTGAATGCCGACGATCACCAGGCAGCCGAGCACGAGCGCGACGGTGACGGTTCCTCCGTAACGCGTCCACCAGGCCTTCAGATCGTCGATCTGATCCTGTTCTTCCAGGTCATACAGAGCCATGTCCATCCTTCGATGTATTGGAAACCTCTGAGCAGCTCCCGCGCGGACGCGACGGGGAGCTGCTCAGAGGTTTTTCAGCGCGGCGAAGCGCGCCGCGATATCGCGCACCGGAACGGCAATCTGGTCACCGCCGTCGCGCAGATGCTTGATCGCGACCGCACCGGCCGCTGCCTCGTCGTCGCCGACGATTACCGCGAGTCTCGCACCGCTCGCGTCGGCCCTTTTCATCTGCGACTTGAAGCTGCCGCCGCCTGCGTTGAGCACGACCTTCGCACCGTGATCGCGCAGCGTTTCGGCCACCTGTCGCGCAACGGCAGCTGCACGCTCGCCCGCATGCACGATATAGGCGTCCGGCCCGGCGAGCTTGACCGTTGCCTGCGCCTGCAGAAGCAGGATCATTCGCTCGACGCCGATCGCGAATCCGCAGGCCGGCGTCGGCTTGCCTCCCAGTCCCTCGAACAATCCGTCGTAGCGTCCGCCGCCCGCCACGGTGCCTTGCGCGCCGAGCGCGTTCGTGACCCACTCGAAAACCGTGCGATTGTAGTAGTCGAGGCCGCGCACGAGCCGCGGATTCACCTCGTATTCGATTCCCGCTTCGTCGAGCAGCTTTCGCAGGCCGTCGAAGTGCACCCGCGAGGCGTCTCCCAGCCGGTCGACGAGGCGAGGCGCATCCGCGATCGCCTCCTGCAGCGCCGGATGCTTGCTGTCGAGGATACGCAACGGATTCGCGTGCAGCCGCCGCTTCGCGTCGTCGTCGAGCACGTCGGCATGCCGTCCGAAATGCCCGATCAGCGCCTCGCGATGCGCACGGCGCTCGGCGGCGTCGCCGATGGAGTTGATCGCGAGCGAGATGGCGGACAGCCCGAGCGCGCGCCAAAGTCGCGCCAGCATCGCGATCTGCTCCGCGTCGACATCAGGGCCCGCGAACCCCAGCGCTTCGACGTCGAGCTGGTGGAATTGCCGATAGCGTCCCTTCTGCGGGCGCTCGTGCCGGAACATTGGTCCGCCGGTCCATGCGCGCAGCGGCCGCTCGTAGAGGAGGTTGTGCTCGATCGCCGCGCGCACAATGCCCGCCGTCGCTTCGGGACGCAGCGTCAGGCTCTCGCCGTTGAGCTTGTCCTCGAACGTGTACATCTCATGCTCGACGACGTCGGTGTGCTCGCCGATGCTCCGCACATAAAGCGGCGTTGGCTCGACGAGCGGCACGCGCAGGTTGCGATAGCCGTAGCGCTCGAACACGTCGCGCGCCGTATCCTCGAAGCGCAGCCATAGAACCGCCTCGTCGGGGAGCACGTCGTTCATGCCGCGCACGGCCTGCAGTGCCGCTGCCATCGCTGTCAAGTCCGTCCTGGGATCAGAGCGAATCAGCGAGGAACCGCATCGCCGATTCGCCCTGACCCCAATGCCTTGACGGCAATCGTCTTGTGTTGCGGTGTGAGCGCCGCCGATTTCGTTTCGCCGCCGTACGTTGCGCGGACGTAATCGAGCACGATGCGCTCGAACTCCGCGGCGATCCGATCGCCCTTCAGCGTGACGGTCTTCTGCCCGTCGACGTAGACGGGAGCGACGGGCGTCTCGCCTGTGCCCGGCAGCGAAATGCCGAGATTCGCGAGCTTCGATTCACCGGGTCCGTTGACGACGCAGCCCATGACTGCGACGTGCATGGCCTCGACGCCGGGATAGCGCTCGCGCCATGCGGGCATCGACGTGCGCAGGAACGTCTGGATTCGCTCAGCGAGTTCCTGGAAATAGCTGCTCGTCGTGCGCCCGCATCCGGGACACGCGGTGACCATTGGCGTGAACGAGCGCAGTCCCATCGTCTGCAGCAGTTCCTGCGCGACGATCACTTCGCGCGTGCGGTCGCCGTTCGGCTCCGGCGTGAGCGAAACGCGCAGCGTATCGCCGATGCCCTGCTGCAGCAGCACCGCCATGGCGGCCGCCGATGCGACGATGCCCTTGCTGCCCATGCCGGCTTCGGTGAGACCGAGGTGCAACGCGTAATCGCAGCGGCGCGCGAGATCCGAATAGACGGCGATCAGATCCTGCACGCTGGAGACCTTGCACGAAAGAATGATCCGGTCGCGGGGCAGTCCGAGCGACTCCGCCTGCGCCGCGCTTTCGAGTGCGGAGGCGACAAGCGCATTGCGCATCACGCCGTTGGCGTCGGCAGGCTCCGCGGCGCGCGCATTCTCGTCCATCATCCGCGCGAGCAGCGCCTGGTCGAGGCTGCCCCAGTTGACGCCGATCCGCACCGGCTTGTCATGGGCAACCGCGAGCTCGATCAGCGTCGCGAATTGCGCGTCGCGCTTGGCCCCCTTCCCGACATTGCCGGGATTGATGCGGTACTTCGCGAGCGCCTGCGCGCACGCCGGATGCTCGGTCAGGAGCTTGTGGCCGTTGAAGTGGAAGTCGCCGATCAGCGGCACCGTGCAACCGATGTCGTCGAGGCGACGGCGGATCTCGGGGAGGGCGGCCGCGGCTTCCGATGTGTTGATCGTGACGCGGACGAGTTCCGAGCCTGCATCGGCGAGGTCATGGACCTGCGCGAGCGTGGCGGCGACGTCCGCGGTGTCCGTGTTGGTCATCGACTGCACGACAATCGGTGCGCCGCCGCCGACCGGCACGCCGGCGACGTCGACGCGGCGGCTCGCGCGTCGCGTGATCGACGGGCGCCCGATCGCGCTCATTTCAATGCCATGCGTGCAACGCCGCCGCGGGTATACGGCGCGAGATCGAGCGGCTGGCCGCGGAACGTGACGTCGACATCCGGTGCGTTGCCGAGCGCGAGCTCGAGCGGCGGCACGGCGGACACCGTCTGCTTCATGCCGGCGCCGCCGGTCATCTGCACGACGACGCGGCCGCTGGCGTCCTTCACTTCGACCCACGACGTACCCTTGAATGTCAGGACGAGCGAGGCTTCAGGCGCGCCAGGCGCGCTTGCGGTCGCGGGATCCGCGGCGGGCGCCGCGGAAGCCGTGGCTGGCGCCGATGCGGGCGCAGTCGATGTGGAGCCTGCGAGTGCCACCCCTTTGGGTTCGTTCGACGTGGGGAATACGGTCGGTGCGGCGCCGGACATGGGATTGGGCAGCACGGACGTCGCGGTCCCCGTCGTTGCGGCCGGCGCCACCACCGGCGCCTGCTGTATTACCGGGGAGGCGGTTGGCTTGCTCGACAGGGCCGATGAAGCGAACCCGGCCATCAAGTGCGGTTGCAAGCGCGAAAATTCGTAGAATGCGACCGCGGCGATGATCGCGAGGAGCAGAATCGGAATCAGCCAGCGCGAGCCCGAAGGCTGGGTGACGCGCTCAACCGGAATCTCACCCATTGGGCGGCGCGATGCCGCAAGCGTGGGTCGCTCGAGTGCTGGCGCCGTGTCGGGCGCTGGCAGCAACGCGACGACCGCATCGGGATCGAGTCGCACGCAGCGCGCGTAGTTGCGTGCAAAGCCGCGCACGAACGTCCGGCCCGGCAGGCGCGGCCAATCGCCCTCCTCGAGCGCCTTTACTTGACGGGGCGCGAGCTTCAGCTGCTGCGCGACGGCATCGACGGACAATCCGGCGGCCTCGCGCGCCGCCTTCAGTTTTGCACCGGCGGTCGCGCGACCGGGACCTGCGCTCGCCGCCGTCGTTTCGGTGTCGGTGGAATCGGTCACTTGCACTCTCCGCTGGCAATGGCCTTGGCTTCCGGTGAATCGGGCCAGCGGTTGCGCAACTGCGACTCGTATGAGCGCTCGGCTTCGCGATCGCCCTGCTTGCGCTCGATGCAGGCGGCGAGATAGAGCGCTTCGGACGACGGCGATGGCTGCTGCATCACCGGTCGCATCCACGCACGCGCTTCACCCACGCGTGAGTCGCGATAAGCGAGGAGCGCGAGGTTGTAAGCGGCGATCGGATTGCCGGGCGATGCGCCGAGCGCACGGCGCAGGTAGTCCTCGGCCGCCTTCGCCTGGCCCAACTCGGCGCTGCACTTGCCCGCGTTGATCAGCGCGATCTCGGGCGACTTGTACAGCGGGTCCTTCAGGACCTGCTCGAATTCGGGAAGCGCTTCGCGCGCCCGGCCCGTTCCGCAGAGGTATGCGCCCCAGTTCTCGCGGATTTCGGAGTCGTTCGGCGCGAGTGCCATGCCCTGCCGGAAATTTTCCTCGGCCTTGGCCCGCTCGCCGAGCATCGCGTAGACGAGGCCGTAGATGTCGTAGATCTTCGGATAGGTCGGATCGAGCGACTTCGCCGTCCCAAGCTCCTCCAGCGCGACGTCCATCTGGCCGCGCCCGTAATAGCCGGCGGCGAGCTCGGTGCGGATCTGCGCGCGCTGGAGCGGGGTCGCCTGCTGCGCCTTCACGGGCGTCTGGTCCGGCGGGGGCGCCTGCGCCGGAGTCGCGGGCTTCGACGCACAGCCGGCGAGCGCGAGCGCGGCCGCGATGAGCAGGGGCATTGCAAGACGTTTCATGCGGACGATTCCCGGGTGGTTCAGCGCGCGACTGCAAGCGGAATGTGCGCGGCCAGCCGCCGCTTCGTGCGGTCGTGCACCTGCCCGGCGAGCTGCCCGCACGCCGCATCGATGTCGTCGCCGCGCGTCTTGCGAATGGTCGTCACGATCCCGGCGTCCTGCAACGCATGCGCGAAACCGCGGATGCGCTCGCGCGGACTCACGGCGAATTCGCTGCCCGGGAACGGATTGAACGGAATCAGGTTCAGCTTGGAGGGAACGTCGCGCACGAGCGCGATCAACGCTGCCGCGTGTTCCGGCTGGTCGTTGATGCCGTCGAGCATCACATATTCGAACGTGATGAAATCGCGCGGCGCGCGGTCGAGATAACGCAGGCAAGCGGCCATCAGGCTCGACAGCGGATGCTTGCGGTTGATCGGCACCAGACGATCGCGCAGCGCGTCGGTGGGCGCATGCAGCGAAACGGCGAGCGCAACCGGACATTCGTCGCGCAGCCGATCGATCAACGGCACGAGGCCGGATGTCGACAGCGTTACCCGACGCCGCGACAGGCCATAGGCGTTGTCGTCGAGGAAACATCGCAGCGCGGGGACGACATTGTCGAAATTGGCGAGCGGCTCGCCCATGCCCATCATGACGACGTTCGTGATCGGTGCGCGTCCCGCTTCGACCCACGGAGCGCTTGTATGACCCCCCCACCCTTGCGGCCGCGCCGCTGCGCTGGCCCCCGAGGGGACGGAATTCGCACTCAGGGGCGGTTCTGCAGCGCTCATGCCGTCGGCGAGGAGCGTGCGATTCGCGAGCCACAACTGGCCGACGATTTCACCGGTCGTGAGGTTGCGGTTGAATCCCTGCTTGCCCGTCGCGCAGAAGGCGCAGTCGAGCGCACACCCCGCCTGCGACGAAACGCAGAGTGTCCCGCGGTCGTCTTCGGGAATGTAGACCGCTTCGACGGCATTGCCGTTGCCGGCGTCGAGCAGCCACTTGCGCGTGCCGTCGGCGGCAATCGTATCGCGCAGCACGCCCGCGACTCGGACCTCCGCTTCGGTCGCCAGCGCACTGCGCAGCGACTTCGCGAGGTCGGTCATCGACGCGACGTCGGTGGCGAAGCGCTGGTGAATCCAGCGCGAAACCTGTCGCGCGCGAAAGGGCTTTTCGCCGCGTTCGGCGAACCAGTGGACGAGAGCGGCGGGTTCGAGGTCGAGCAGGTTTTGCATCGAAAACGGGCGTCCCGTCACCTGCGATAGACGCTGTGCGACGGGAAGAAGTAGGCGATTTCGGTCGCGGCGGTTTCGGGAGCATCGGACCCGTGCACGGCATTCGCATCGATCGACTGCGCAAAGTCCGCGCGAATCGTGCCGCGCGCGGCCTCTTTCGGATCGGTTGCGCCCATCAGCTCGCGATTGGCCGCGACGGCGTGCTCGCCTTCGAGGACCTGGATCATCACCGGCCCCGTTGTCATGAAGTCGACGAGGTCGCGATAGAACGGCCGCTCCTTGTGCACGGCGTAGAAGCCTTCGGCATCCCTCCGGGACAGCCAGACCATGCGCGCGGCGACGATCGCAAGCCCGGCCTTCTCGAACCGGGCGTAGATCGCGCCGATGACGTTCTTCGCCACCGCATCGGGCTTGATGATCGAAAGGGTACGCTCAACCGCCATATTCCGGCTCCGGCAAAATAAAAGCGAGTAAATTCAGAATTCTAACATGCGGTCCGCGGACGAGGACTGCGTCCGGCCGCCCGATCGGAGGGCCAATGTTACGTCGGCCGTGGCTGCCATTCGAGAGCGAAGGCGGCTTCGTCCTGCGTTGCCGCGAACCTCGCATCCACGCCTGCGCACGGCACTGCCGCCAACGCTTCGTCGCAGTAGACGCGCGGCAATCCGATCCGGTCCCATTGCGGGACGCCTGCTTCGCGCAACAGATCGGCGACGCACCGGTGCGATGCGCGGCCTGCCAACCGCAATCGCTCACCGGGAACGCCCGTACGAATCGTCACGCGAGACGAGACGAGGTGGCGCGCGGCAATTCCCGCGCCGTGCAGCGCCGCGAAAACCAGCGTGCCGTGCGGTAACTCGACGCTCGGCGTGCCGGTCCATTCCTGCGCATAGTGTCCAGGTGGCGCGCGATGAACGACGATCCGGCCGCGATGCAAGCCGAGTTCCGCACCGCCATGGGCGATTGCGAGTCGGGTGTCGCGACCCGCGTTCGTCAGTTGCCGCAGCATCTCGGCGAGTCGCGCGGACGAGGGCGCGCGCAATCCGCGTTGGCGCAGGAACCAGCGCAACAAATTGCGTCCACGCGCAGCGGAGAGGTCGCGAAGCGCCGTGCAGTCGAGCGTCCTGCCGTCCCACGCGGATCGCGCATCGAGTTCGGCGAGTTCGTCGAGCAGCGCCGCGGCTTCGGCCTGGTGAACGGCCGCGCGCACGAATGAGCCGGGATAACCGGGTGAGAGGGCGCGCAAGCCCGGGACGATCGTCGCGCGCAGCGCGTTGCGCCGATAGCGCTGGTCGGCATTGCTTTCGTCGTCGACGTAGCGCAGTCGGCGCTGTGCGACGTAGAGGTCGAGCGACGCGCGCGGAAGTGCCAGCAATGGGCGCAGCCACCAGATGCCGTCCGCGAGCCGCGCCGACGGCATCGCGGCAAGGCCGCGCGGACCTGCGCCGCGAAGCAGTTGCAGCAGCGTCGTTTCCGCCTGGTCGTCGGCGTGATGGGCAAGCAGGACCGCGCATGCGCCATGCTCGCGCGCGAGGGCTGCGAGCGCTTCGTAACGCGCCGCGCGTGCCATGGCTTCGACGCTGCTGCGTGCGCCGCGCATGACCTGCACTTCGCGCATCGCGAACGGAATTCCCCGCTCGCCACAGGTATCGCGGCAAAATGCCGACCAGGCACCAGCGTTCGACGAAAGGCCGTGATGAACGTGCAATGCGATGACTTCGCAGCGCGCGCTCGCGACAACATTTACGGCGGCATCGAGGAGCGCGATGGAATCGCGGCCGCCGGACAGCGCGACGGCGATGCGACCGCCATTGGGCAACGTGCGCGCGAGCAGGTCCGCGACGGCCGCCGGAACATCCGCGTCCGTCAGGGATTCAGCCGGCGGGAATCTCCTTGTATCGGCCATAGGCGAGGATCTTGTCTTCGCGAGCCTCGAGCAAGCCCTCGATCGTTTGCTCCTGCAACTGGCGAAGCGCTTCGGTCAGCGCCTTCTTCAGCGTGACCATCATGGCCGCGTGATCGCGATGGGCGCCGCCGAGGGGCTCGCTCACGACCTTGTCGATCAGTCCCAGCTGCTTCAGCCGCGTGGCGGTGATGCCCAGCGTTTCCGCGGCTTCGGACGCATGGTCGGCCGATTTCCAGACGATGGACGCGCAGCCCTCGGGCGAGATGACCGAATACGTCGAGTACTGCAGCATCAGCGTGGTATCGCCAATCGCGATCGCCAGCGCGCCGCCCGAGCCGCCCTCGCCGATCACTGTGGCGATGATTGGAATGCGAAGCCCGGCCATCTCGTACAGATTGCGTCCGATCGCCTCCGACTGGCCGCGCTCCTCGGCGCCGATGCCCGGATACGCGCCGGGCGTGTCGACGAACGTGAGCAGCGGCAATCCGAACCTTTCCGCGAGTTTCATGAGCCGCAGCGCCTTGCGGTAACCTTCCGGCCGCGGCATGCCGAAATTGCGGTAGATCTTCTCCTTGGTGTCGCGGCCCTTCTGCTGGCCGAGCACCATGCAGGGCATGCCGTTGAAGCGCGCGAGCCCGCCGATGATTGCCGGGTCGTCGCCGTACGTGCGGTCGCCGTGCAGTTCCCGGAACTCGCTGAACATGCCGTTGATGTAATCCTGCGTATACGGACGCTGCGGATGCCGCGCGACCTGGGCGATCTGCCACGCCGACAGCTTGCTGTAGATGTCCTTGGTGAGCTGCTGGCTTTTTCTGTCGAGCCGCGTGATTTCGTCGGAGATGTCGACGGCCGAATCGTCGTGGACGTAACGCAGCTCGTCGATCTTCTGCTGCAGCTCGCCGATCGGCTGCTCGAAATCGAGAAACGTCTGCTTCATCCTGAAGGCGTGCGAGTGACGGGCGCCCGCATCATAGCGCAGCGTGTCGGAAGAGGCCCGGAATCTCCGGAATCAGGCGAAATCGACATCGGGATTGCGGCCCATCGCCGCCGCGATCGGTGTTTCCTTTCGATGTGTCGTGGGTTCTCACGCGCACACGGGAGGGCGGGCGTTCGGTTCGCACCATCGGACAAACGGACGAGTCGCGCACCGGCCGTCCGCGGCCACCGTCGACCTCTATAATCGTCGTTTGGAAGAGGAGCGAACAAGCATGCATCGGATCGCCGTCATTGCCGGAGATGGCATCGGCAAGGAAGTGGTTCCGGAGGGCCTGCGCGTCCTCGAGAAAACGGCTGCGAAGTTCGGCGTCGCGCTCGAGTTCGCGCATTTCGACTGGAGCTGCGACCACTACGCGCGCACGGGTCGCATGATGCCCGAGGACTGGTTCGAGACGTTGTCGCCATTCGAGGCGATCTTCTACGGCGCGGTCGGCTGGCCCGCCACCGTGCCGGATCACGTGTCGCTCTGGGGGTCGCTGATCCAGTTCCGGCGCCGCTTCGACCAGTACGTCAACCTGCGACCGTGCCGGCTCATGCCCGGTATCGCGACGCCGCTCGCCAATCGCAAGCCCGGCGACATCGACTTCATTGTCGTACGCGAGAACACCGAAGGTGAATATTCGTCGGTCGGCGGCCGGCTCTTCGAAGGCACCGAGCGCGAGATCGTCTTCCAGGAATCGGTCTTCACGCGCAAAGGTGTCGACCGCATCCTCAAGTTCGCGTTCGAGCTCGCCGGCACGCGTGCCGCGCGCCATCTCACCTCCGCGACCAAGTCGAACGGCATCTCGATCACGATGCCGTACTGGGACGAGCGGTTTCGCGCAATGACTTCAAAGTATCCGGACATTCGCGTCGACCAGTTCCACATCGACATCCTCACCGCGCATTTCGTGCAGCGCCCGCAGCTGTTCGACGTCGTCGTCGGATCGAACCTTTTCGGCGACATTCTTTCCGATCTCGGACCCGCGGTATGCGGAACGATCGGCATTGCGCCTTCGGGCAACATCAATCCGGAGCGCACTTCGCCGTCGCTGTTCGAGCCGGTGCATGGATCCGCGCCCGACATCGCCGGCAAGGGCCTCGCCAACCCGATCGGGCAGATCTGGTCGGCGGCGATGATGCTCGATTTTCTCGGCCATCCCGATGCGGGACGCGCGATCGTGGCGGCAATCGAGCGCGTGCTCGCCGATCCGAAGGCGCCGCGTACGCCGGACATCGGCGGCAAGGCAAGCACCGGCGATGTCGGCAAGGCAATCGCGGACGCGATCTGAAGGTTCTGTGGCACGATAGCGGCCGCACGCACGCGGGTGCAGCGCGTTGAAAGGCAGGGAACAACAAGATGCGGATCGGCATTCCTCGTGAAACGCGGCCCGGAGAGACGCGGGTTGCCGCGACGCCGGAGACCGTCAGGAAGCTCACGGCGAGCGGCAGGCACGAGGTGATCGTCGACGCCGGCGCCGGCATCGCGAGCAGCATTCCCGATGCCGCCTATGAGGCCGCCGGCGCCCGCATCGGCAATGCGCGCGAGGCGCTCGGCGCCGATCTCGTGCTGAAAGTCCGCGCGCCCCTCGGCGACGAATTGAGCGCGCTCGCGCGCGGCGCAGCGCTCATCGGCCTGCTCGATCCGTTCGATGCGGCGGGCATCGAAGCGCTCGCGCGCGCCGGCGTCACCGGCTTCGCACTCGAGCGCCTGCCGCGCATCTCGCGCGCGCAATCGATGGACGTGCTGTCGTCGCAGGCGAACATTGCCGGGTACAAGGCGGTGATCATCGCCGCGAACGAATACGGCAGGTTCATGCCGATGCTGATGACGGCGGCGGGCACCGTCAAGGCCGCGCGCGTGCTCATCCTGGGTGTCGGCGTCGCCGGGCTGCAGGCGATCGCCACCGCGAAGCGCCTCGGCGCGGTCATCGAAGCGTCCGACGTGCGGCCTTCGGTGAAGGACCAGGTCGAATCGCTCGGCGGCAAATGGGTCGACGTTCCGTACCAAACCGACGAGGAGCGCGAGATCGCCGAAGGCGTCGGCGGCTATGCGCGGCCGATGCCCCCCGCCTGGATGCAGCGGCAGGGCGCCATTATTGCCGAGCGCTGCCGGCAGATGGACATCGTCGTCACGACGGCGCTGATTCCCGGACGCCCGGCGCCGAAACTCGTCAGGGCAGACACGGTGAAAGCGATGAAGCCGGGTGCCATCATCGTCGACCTTGCCGTCGAGCAGGGCGGCAACGTCGAGGGCTCGGAAGCGGACCGCATCGTCCTGCGCAACGGCGTGAAGATCGTCGGCGTCACGAACCTGCCGGCGCTGGTTCCCGCCGATGCATCGGCGCTTTATGCGCGCAACGTGCTGAACTTCGTCGCGCTGTCGCTGAACCTCAAGTCGGGCGAGTACGGGATCGCGCGCGACGATGAGATCGTGCAGGCGACGCTCGTGTGCGAAAACGGTGCCGTGGTGGCGGGTGCGCAAGGGTCATCGAAGTGATCCGCGCACTGCACGAGCGAAACGCCGCGCCGCGCACGCGCGTTGAAGTGATGCCGACATCGCACGGGCGCATCGCAACGGCGCGCAGGCACGTTGAACGTCGGCGCGCGACGCCCATCGTCGAAGCCGCATGCTTTCCATCGCGGCGACGGTCCAACGCGATTGCGCGCCGAACCACTGACCGCGACACCACGCGGGGCTAATGAAACCGGAGCAGTCAATG
>JALYSS010000275.1 GCA_030854685.1 Pseudomonadota bacterium
GCTTCCCCTGGCGGACGAAAACGAGCAAGCCGAGTTCGTCCTCGAGTTGTCGAACCTGCTTGCTGATGCCAGGCTGAGACGTATAAAGGACTTCGGCCGCATCCGAGACATTCAAACCATTGTCGACGATCGCACAGAGGTACTTCAGCTGTTGAAGGTTCACCCGGTTATAACCATTTGATTGGAATTAGCATCCATTATATGTTGTTGAGTATTTGGAACTGACCATGCAGGTCCTGAAAATTCATCCGACGAACCCGCAAGTTCGCCTGGTCCGCACGGCGGCTGAAATCCTCCGCAACGGCGGCGTACTGGCTTATCCGACCGATTCCTGTTACGCGCTCGGATGCCGGATCGGCGATGCCGAGGCGGCGCGACGGATCCGCCAGCTGCGCGGCGTGGATGCCCGCCATCACCTGACGCTGGTCTGCCGGGATCTCGCCCAGGTAGGCCGCTTTGCGCGAATGGACAACCGGCAGTTCAGGATCCTTCGGCAGGGAACGCCGGGCGGGTTCACATTTCTGCTGAGGGCGACGCCTGAGGTACCACGACGCGTCCAGCATCCCAAGCGCAGCACGATCGGGGTGCGGGTGCCGAATCACCTGACAGTGCTCGCCTTGTTGAAGGAGTTGGGCGAGCCAATCCTTTCGTCGACCTTGCTGCTTCCCGGCGACGCCGAACCGCTGAACGACGCCGCGACCATCGCGGCGCGACTCGGTGGCCGTATTGAAGCGATCATCGATGCCGGACCCTGTAAAGCCGTGCCCTCGACGGTCATCGATCTCGAAACGTCGCCGCCGCTCGTCGTGCGACGCGGGCTCGGAGATCCCGCGACTCTCGGAATTGACACGGAAGAAGCCGGCACTTGAGGTAAACTGGCGGTCTGGATGGATTTTTCGCTGCAGACCATCGTGCTGTGGGCGGTGCCGGTGGTCTTCGCGATCACTTTGCACGAAGCGGCCCACGGTTACGTCGCCAGGATATTCGGCGACCGGACGGCCGAGTTGCAGGGTCGGATCACGCTGAACCCGCTGAAGCACATCGATCCGATCGGGACGATCCTCGTGCCGGGCGTCCTGATCCTGGCGGCGAAGTTCGGCGGTCCCCAATTTGTCTTCGGTTGGGCGAAACCGGTGCCGGTGAATTTCGCTGCTCTGCGCAATCCGAAGCGCGACATGCTGTGGGTTGCTGCCGCGGGCCCGGGGGCGAATTTCGCCATGGCGATCCTGTGGGCATTGTTTCTCAAGGCGTTCGTTTCGACGGCGGGTGGCGAGCACGCGCATTGGCTGTTGATGGCGAACGTAGGCATTTCGGTCAATCTGGTATTGATGGCATTGAACCTGTTGCCTGTTCCGCCCCTCGACGGCGGCCGCATCGCCGTCAGCCTGTTGCCCTTGCGCGCGGCGCGCGCCTTTGCGCGCATCGAACCCTACGGGCTCTTCATCATTGTCGGCTTGCTCGCATTCGGACTTCTCGACGACGTGATGCGTCCGCTGCTTCAGCTTGTCGAATGGCTACTCCAGACGTTGCTCGGTCTCTGAGCATTCAATAACCATCGCTCTCATGTTTCCCGATCGGGTGTTATCGGGCATGCGTCCTACCGGCCGCATGCACATCGGCCATTATCACGGCGCGCTCAAGAACTGGATCCGGTTGCAGGAAGAGTACGAGTGCCTGTTCTTCGCGGCGGACTGGCACGCGCTGACCACGCACTTCGACGAAAGCGAGTCGATTGCCGACAGCGTTTGGGAGATGTTCGTCGACTGGCTGGCGGCCGGCGTGGATCCGACGCGGGCGACGCTCTTCATCCAGTCGCGCGTGCCGGAGCATGCGGAGTTGACGCTGCTGCTCGGCATGATCACCCCGGTGGGATGGCTGGAACGGGTACCGACCTACAAGGATCAGCAACAGAAGCTCCCGGATCGTGACCTCTCGAATTTCGGATTCCTGGGCTACCCCGTCATGATGAGCGCCGACATCCTCGTCTATCGCGCGAACAAGGTGCCGGTCGGCGAAGACCAGGTCTCGCACATCGAAGTCACGCGAGAACTCTCGCGGCGCTTCAATCACATCTACGGCCGCGAGCCCGGTTTCGAGGACAAGGCGCGCGCCGGCGTCAAGAAGCTCGGGAGCAAGAAGGCGAAGCGGTACGAAGCGCTTCGCACGGCGTTTCAGGAGCAAGGCGACATGCAGGCCCTCGAAGCCGCGCATTCGCTGCTCGAGGACACGCAGAACCTCTCGCTCGGCGACCGCGAACGGCTGTTCGGCTTTCTCGAGGGCTCGCGCCGCGTGATCCTCCCGGAACCGCAGCCGCTGTTGACGGAAACGCCGCGCGTGCCGGGACTCGATGGCCAGAAGATGTCGAAGTCCTACGGCAACGCGATCATGCTTCGGGAAGAGCCGGCGGTCGTAACGCAAAAAATCCGCACGATGCAGACCGATCCTGCGCGCGTGCGGCGCACGGATCCCGGCAATCCCGAGAAGTGTCCGGTGTGGGGCTTGCACCAGGTCTATTCGAACCAGGACACCCGCGACTGGGTGTGGCAGGGCTGCACGACCGCCGGCATCGGCTGCCTCGAGTGCAAGCAGCCGGTGATCGACGCAATCATCCGCGAGCAGCAACCGATTCGCGAGCGCGCGCAACGCTTCCTCGACGATCCGTCGCTCGTGCGCAACATCGTCGCCGACGGCTGCGAGCGCGCCCGCAAGCTCGCCGAAGAGACGATGCGTGACGTGCGCGAGGCGATGGGACTGCGTTATGACTAGTGTCCCGTTCCGGAAGTACCTCGCATCAAAGCGGACGAGACCCTCGCCGTGGTGACCGGCTTGCGCAAGCTACTTCCGGAACGGGAGACGGGCGACGCGGCACTCGATCTCGAGCACGCGACGACCGCACCCAAGCCGCTTGCGCGCGTCTATGGCGAACCGCTCAATGAGCTGCCGCGGGATCTCTACATCCCACCGCAAGCGCTCGAGGTGTTCCTCGAGACGTTCGAAGGCCCGCTCGATCTGCTGCTGTACCTGATCCGGCGCCAGAACATCAACGTACTCGACATCGCGATGGCCGAACTCACGCGCCAGTACCTCGGTTACGTCGAGATGATGCGGCGGACGCAACTGGAACTGGCCGCTGAATACCTGCTGATGGCGGCGGTGCTGATCGAGATCAAATCGCGACTGCTCCTGCCCCGGCCCCCTGCGCCGCCCGGCGCGGAGGCGGAAGATCCGCGCGCGGAACTCGTGCGCCGGCTCCTCGAATACGAGAAAACGAAACAGGCCGCGCGCGAACTCGATGCGCTGCCGCTTGCCGAACGCGACTTCACGACCGTACGGGTCTGGTTCGACCGCCTGGCGGGGGAGCGCCTGGTCGACGTCGCGCCCGAGGATCTGCGGACGGCGTGGGCGAGCCTGATTGCACGGGCGCGCGCGAACCGTCATCATCTGGTGACGCGCGAGCAGCTGTCGGTCCGCTCCGAGATGAGCCGGCTCCTCAAGGTGCTCCGGCCCGCGCGCTTTGTCGAGTTCACGGCGCTGTTCGCCGCCCACGCCGACGTGCCGCATCTTGTCGTCACGTTCCTCGCGTTGCTCGAACTGGCGCGCGAACGACTGATCGGCGTCACGCAGGCCGAGGCTTACGCGCCCATTTACGCGCAGCTGCGCGGCGAGACGCCGTTCGCGCTGGCTGCCGACGCCGAGTAGATCGTCAGGACGCGAGCGTCGTTTCCCCGTGTCTCAGCTGTCCACCGTAGTGAATGGAATTTGATCGAATGATGTCTGAATTAAGCGAAATCAAGAACGTACTCGAAGCCGCACTGCTGGTCGCCGGTGAACCCGTTGCGGCCGGGCAACTTGCCAAGCTCTTCGATCCCGCCCTCGACGACGGCACGGTCCGCAAGCTCCTCGAGGAGCTCGCGCAGGATTGGTCGTCGCGCAAAGTGGAACTGGTCCAGGTCGCGTCGGGTTGGCGCTTCCAGGGCCGTCGCGAAGTGCAGTCGTTTCTCGACCGGCTTGAACCGGAAAAGCCGCCGCGTTATTCGCGCGCGGTCATGGAAACATTGGCGATCATCGCCTACCAGCAGCCAGTCACCCGCGGTGACATCGAAGCGATCCGCGGCGTCGCCGTGTCGACGAACGTCATCAAGACGCTCGAAGACCGGCAATGGGTCGAAGCCGTCGGTCATCGCGAAACGCCGGGTCGCCCGGCGCTCTATGCGACGACGAAGAAATTTCT
Organism: Pseudomonadota bacterium; assembly: GCA_030854685.1. Classification (GTDB taxonomy): domain Bacteria; phylum Pseudomonadota; class Gammaproteobacteria; order Burkholderiales; family Casimicrobiaceae; genus VBCG01. The sequence continues at coordinate 4,232 of JALYSS010000275.1, forward strand.
GGACGACCTCGGCCTCACCTCGGTCGCGGAATTACCTCCGCTTGCCGAACTCGATTCCTCCCACCTCCTGGAGATGCCTGATGCCCCCACCAAGGCCGCCGAGGCGCCACGCGCACTCGGGAGCCCGATCCTCGGGTCCGATCCAACCGCCGAACCTGGCGCTGCAACGGATCGCGGAGAGCCTGTCGCCTCCGAAACACAAACGGTCCACTGACGAAGTCTTCAGCGAGCCGCAACGCCTTCACAAGGTGCTGGCGAGCTGCGGCTTCGGCTCGCGCCGCGCGATGGAGGAAATGATCCTCGCCGGACGCATCACCGTGAACCGGATGCCCGCCGAAGTCGGCCAGAAAGTGGGACCGGGCGACGAAGTGCGCATCAACGGCGACCTCGTCAAGGTCCGCTTCGCGGATCCACGTCCGCGCGTGCTGATGTATCACAAGCCGGCAGGCGAACTCGTCACGCGCGATGATCCCGAAGGCCGGCCCACGGTGTTCGAAAAGCTTCCGTCCATCGGCAACGGCCGCTGGATCAACGTCGGCCGCCTCGATTACAACACCGAAGGGCTGCTGCTCTTCACGAACGCGGGCGAACTCGCGAATCGCCTGATGCATCCGCGCTATGAAGTGGAGCGCGAATACGCAGTGCGCATCATGGGCCGGCTCACGGACGAGCAGATCCAGACGCTGACGAGCGCCGTTCAACTCGACGACGGTCCCGCACGCTGCGAAAAGCTGAGCGACGGCGGGGGTGACGAGGACGGATCGAATCACTGGTATCACGTCGTGCTGAAAGAGGGTCGCAACCGCGAAGTGCGGCGGCTGTTCGAGGCGTTGGGCCTTATGGTGAGCCGGCTGATTCGCACGCGCTACGGCACGCTCGCGATGCCGACTCATCTCAAGCGTGGTCACCTCGCAGAGCTCGAAGCGGGCGATGTCGACGCGATCATCGCTTCGGCCGGGTTACAGTCCTCGCAGGGACGCCCGCCGCAGCGTCCCGACACCCGCGGGGTACGACCCGGAAAAGGGAAGGGCGCAGTGCCGCCCGTCGGAGGTCGGCCACCGCCCAAGGGTCATAAATCGCGCCCGCACGGAACCCGCGGACCGCGGCCGCCTTTCAATGCGGAGGCGCGTCCAGCCGGCAACGCGGAAACGCCATCTTCGGGCAATGAGGCGTCGCCACCGCCGCATGCAGGCGCTTCGCGACGGCCCCCGCAGCAGCACCCGAAAAATGCGCGTCCCTGGAAGAATCGCGGCAGCCCGGGAAAGCCGCCGGAGGCGGGCAGCCAGCGCCCGCCACGGGACGAGTCGCGACGCAAGCCGGTGAAGCAACCAGCGCAGGGTCAGCGCCCGTC
>JALYSS010000040.1 GCA_030854685.1 Pseudomonadota bacterium
GGCGATGATGGCGATCGCCATCGACGCCCACGGCAGATGAAAGTTGGCCCACCCTTCGGGGGAGACGAGCTGGATCACGCCGGTCATGATGAGCAGGCCGAGCGCGGTGAACCGCGTGCCCAGACCCAGTACGAGCAGGATCGGCAATACGATCTCCGCGGCGGCGGTGACGTACGCGACGACCAGGGGAGCCGGGAGACTGTAAACCCCTCCGACGAGGTGAAGTTTGAACATCTCCTTGAAGAGATAGACCGTGCTCGGCGACAGCGACCCGAACCCGTCCCAGCGGGTGAGGCCCGAGCGATAGAAGGGGACGGCAAGCGCCATCCGCAGGACTGGCGGCGCAATGATCGTTGCCAGCCGGCCGAGTCTGTTCACGGCGGCTCGCAGCGCTTTTTTTCCATCCTCGACGGATTCGCCAGCGCGTCGTCCCTGGCAGTCATGCTCGCGACCCCTGGAGGCGTGCGCAAGCGTGCGCCTGCTGTCGGTCTTCGCGAAAAATGCTAATGATATCAATGATCCGAGCGCCATCGGTCTCGATATAACGCATGCTCGCCGGCGAGCGTCATCCTGATCGTCGAGCGTCTACGTTGCCGCGTTCGGCGACGCCCCGGCGGAAGCCTCGGCTTCGACGCTTTTAGCGTGGTGCTCGCCGGAGAGCAGCATGTACATCGCCGGCACCACGAAGAGCGTGAACAGCGTCCCGATCGACATTCCGGTGAAGATCACGAGACCCATCGCGTGGCGGCCCGCGGCGCCCGCGCCCGCCGCAATCACCAGTGGAACGACGCCAAACACCATCGCGGCCGTGGTCATCAGGATCGGACGCAGCCGCACCGACGCCGCTTCCTCGATCGCCTCGCGCTTGCTCTTGCCGGCAAGACGCGACTGGTTGGCGAACTGGACGATCAGGATCCCGTGCTTGCTGATGAGCCCCATCAGCGTGACCAGGCCGACCTCGGTATAGATGTTGAGCGACGAGAAGCCGAGAAAGATGAAGATCATCGCGCCGAACAGCGCCATCGGCACCGACACCAGGATCACGACGGGATCGCGGAAACTCTCGAACTGCGCCGCGAGCGCCAGGAAAACGATGATCACCGCGAACATCATCGTCACCAGAAAGCCGCCGGATTCCTGAACGAACTGGCGCGACGGGCCGGAATAGTCGGACGAATACCCGCTCGGCGCCACCTCCTTTAGCGTCGTGCGCAAAAAATCGAGCGCGTCGCCCTGCGACACCCCGGCCACGCCGGAAATGGTCGCTGAATTGAGCTGCTGGAAGTGCGGGATCGATTCGGGCACGACGTCGTACCGGATGCTCGCCACCGTGCTGGCCGGGATCACTCCGGCGTTGGGTGTCTTGATGTAGAAGTCGAGCACCTGCGACGGATTCAGTCGGTCGACCTGGAGCACCTGCGGAATCACCTTGTACGATCGGCCCGCGATCGAGAAGTAATTGACGTAGGCGCCGCCGAGTGCTGCGCCCAATGCGTTGCCGACCTCCTGCTGCGTCATGCCCAGCGCGGCGATCTGATCGCGATCGACCACCAGCGTCGCCTGCGGCTTGTCGATCTTCAAACTCGTGTCGAGGAAGTAGAACTTGCCGGAAGCGCGCGCCTTGGCGAGCACCGCTTCGGCCACGGCATTGAGATTCTGGAAGGGTTCGGTGCTGGTGATCACGAACTGCACCGGCAGCCCCGACGCGCCCGGCAGCGGCGGAAACTGGAATGCGGCGATCCTTGCGCCGGCGATCCTGTTCCAGCTCTCCTGCAGCGCGAGTTGAATCTCATGCGCGCTGCGCGTGCGCTGGTCCCAGGGCTCGAGCAGTACGCCGCCGATGCCCGCATTCACCGTGGGAACGCCGGTTATCTGGAACATCTGGCTGTACTCGGGAATCGCCTTGGCGATGTTGAATACCTGCGCGGCGTAGGTTTGCATCTGGTCCGCGTTGGCGGTCGGCGGCCCGGTGATCTGCGCCAGGACGATGCCCTGGTCTTCCTCCGGCGCGAGCTCGGACTTCGACATCTTGAACATCACCCCCAGCAGGCAGAACAGGATCAACCCCATGACGACCAGCACCGCGGAGGTGTCGAGCAGGCTGTGCAGCAGCCGCCGGTAGCCGCCGTGCACCTTCTCGAACGTGCGATCGACGATCTTCGCGAACCTGCCCTGATCCTGGCTCTCCTTGAAGAAGCGCGAGCACATCATCGGCGACAGCGTGAGCGCGATCACGCCCGAGACGGTGACCGCACCGGCGAGCGAGAACGCGAACTCGGTGAAGAGCGCACCGGTGAGGCCGCCCTGGAACCCGATCGGTATGTACACGGCGACGAGCACGACGGTCATCGCGACGATCGGGCCGCCGAGCTCGCGCGCGGCGACCAGCGCCGCCTGCAGCGGCGTCTTGCCCTCCTCCTTCATGTGCCGGTCGACGTTTTCGACGACGATGATCGCGTCGTCGACGACGAGCCCGATCGCGAGCACGAGTGCCAGCAGCGTCAGGAGATTGATCGAATAGCCGAGCAGCAGCATCACGAAGAAGGTGCCGACAAGCGACAGAGGCATCGCGATCACCGGCACGATGACCGCACGGAAGCTGCCGAGGAACAGGAAGATCACGGCCGTGACGATCGCCAGCGCCTCGGCCAGCGTCTTGACGACTTCAACGATCGACGTGTTGATGAATGCGGTCGAGTCGTAGACGATCTTGCCGACGAGGCCCGACGGCAGCTGGTCGGCGATCGCGGGGAAGGCCGTGCGAACGCGCTTCGCCACGTCGAGGATGTTGGCCTCGGGCGCGACCTTGATGCCGACGAACACCGAGCGAACCCCGCTGAACGCCACGTTCAGATCGTAGTTCTCCGAGCCCAGAACCACGGTCGCCACGTCTTCGAGCCGCACGATCGCGTTGCCGTCCTGCCGGATCGCGAGGTGCTTGAACTCTTCGACCGTATGCAGGTCGGTGCCGGCGGTGAGCGGGATCGTCACCATCTGGCCCTTGCTCGATCCCAGCGCGGCAAGGAAGTTGTTGGCGGCCAGCGCGGCGCTCACGTCGGCGGCGGTGAGGCCGTACCCGGCGAGCTTGTCGGCGTCGAGCCAGGCGCGCAGCGCGAATATGCGTTCACCCAGCAGTTCGGCGTTCTGCACGCCCTCCACTGAATCGAGCTTCGGCTTGACGACGCGCGCCAGATAGTCGGTGACGTCGTTGTTCGGCAGCGTCTTGCTGTAGAAGCCGAGATACATCGCGTCGGTGGTCTGTCCGATCGCAACCGTCAGCACGGGCACCTGCGCCTGCGGCGGCAACTGGTTGCGCACCGAGTTGACCTGCGTGCTGATCTCGGTCAGCGCGCTGTTCGCATCGTAGTTGAGGCGCAGCGTGGCGGTGATCGTCGAGACGCCGCTCGTGCTGGACGACGACAGATAATCGATGCCCTGCGCCTGCGCGATCGCCGATTCGAGTGGTTGCGTGATGAAGCCCGCAATCGTCTGCGCATCGGCGCCGAAGTAGGTCGTCGACACGGTGACGACGGCGTTCTGCGTATGCGGGTATTGATTGACCGGCAGGCTGAAGAGCGCCCGCAGGCCGAGCACCACGATCAACAGGCTCACCACCATGGCCAGCACGGGGCGGCGGATGAAGAGGTCGGTGAAGTTCATCGTCGCGGACTCAACGTTCCTGGGGGGTCGGGTGCGGATTGTTGGCGGGCTGCACCGAGTTGTCGACGACCACCGGCGTCCCGTTTTTCAGCTTGAGCTGGCCGCTCGTCACGACCTCCTGGCCCTCCTCGACGCCCTTGACGATCGCCACCTGGTCGCCGCGCGTCTCGCCCGTGGTCACGAACACCTGCTGCGCCTCCAGACCGGAGGCCGCCGACCCGGGCGCGGCTTTCGCTTCCTTCCCGGCATTCGCCGTCGGCGGCGCTGCCTTCGCTTCCTTCCCGGCGCCCTCTGTCGGCGCCGGCTTGGCAGCGGCGGGCTTCAGGACGAACACCGTCGAGCCGTACGGGTTGTAGGTGATCGCCGTCTGCGGTAACGTCAGGTAACGCTGCTTGTCGCCGACATCGACCGTCACGCGAACGAACATGCCGGGCAGGAGCTGCCGCTGCGGATTGGCAAAGGTCGCTTCGAGCGACACGTTGCGGGTTGACGGATCGATCTTCGGGTTGATCGCATTGATCTTGCCCGCGAACGTCTTGCCCGGATACGCGTCGGTGACGACATTCACGACCTGCCCGATCGAGACCGACGCGATCTGCTTTTGCGGCAGCGCGAAGTCGACGTAGATCGGATCAAGCGTCTGCAGCGTCACGATCTTGTCGCCCGGGTTGAGATACTGTCCCGGATTCACCGTGGTGATGCCGAGCTGTCCGGAAAACGGCGCACGAATCGTTTTTTTCGCCACCACCGCGGCCTGCTGCGCCACCAGCGCACGCTTGCTCTTGAGGTCGGCCGTGTCGTTGTCGACGACCGCCTGGCTGACCGCCCGCGCGGCAAGCTGTGCCTGGTCGCGCTTGAGCGTCACCGCCGACAGTTCGGCGGCGGCCTCCAGCGCATCGCGCTGCGCCACGTCGGAGGCGGCATTGAGCTGCACCAGCACGGCGCCGGCCCTGGCATCCTGGCCCGACTTGAAGTCGACGCTTTGCACGAGCCCCGCCACCTCGGTCGTCACATCGACACCGCGCACGCCGACCACGCTGCCGATCGCAGCGAGCTGCGGCTGCCACTCGAGTGATTGCGCCTTGATCGTCGACACCGTCTGCGGACTCGGCTTCGGCGCGCTGGCGATCAGCGCCTTCACGTGCAGATAGAATGCGAAAGCCAGTATGGCCACCAGCACCAGCACGCCCGCGAGCATGATGAGCATTCGTTTGGTCATCGATCCCTCGTCGTGACTTCGGTATTCGCGTTATTGCGCGGTGCGGTTCCACCAGCCGCCGCCGAGCGCCTGGAAGAGCGCAGCGGTATCGGCGAAGCGCGCCGCCTGCGCCTGCGCGAGGCTGATTTTCGTCTGCTGATAGGTGCGCTGCGCGTCGAGCAGCGCCAGGAAGCTGATCGCTCCCAGCTGATATTGTTGCGTCGAAAGATCCAGCGACTCGCGCGCCACTTTCGCGGCGTCGGCCTGCGCGCCAAGCGCCGTCGCGTCGGACTCGATCGCGCGCAAGGCGTCGGCGACGTTCTGAAACGCGCCGAGCACCGTCGACTGGTACTGGGCGCGCGCCTGCTCGTAGGCGGCCTCGGCGGCACGTTTTTTCGCATTCAGCGCGCCGCCGTTGAAGATCGGTTGCGCCAACGCCGCGGCTGCGGTCCAGACTATCGTGCTCGGGCTGAAGAGATCGCCGAGCTGCAATGCCCCCGAGCCAAGGCTCGCCGTCAGGTTGATTTGCGGATAGAGATTGGCGGTGGCCACGCCGATCTGTGCGCTGGCCTCGTGCAGCAGCGCTTCGCTCGCGCGAATGTCAGGCCGCTGGCGCACCAGCGACGAGGGCAGCGTCACCGGCAGCTCCTGCGGCAGTTGCAGCGAGTCGAGCGAAAACTCGGGTAAGTCCTGCTCGCTCGGCAGCTCGCCCGCATAGACCGAGAGCTGATGCCGGGCCTGCGCCAGCGCCTTCTCGAGCGGCGCCACGGTGGCGCGGGTCTGCGCGGCCTGCGCTTGCTGGAGCAGCACCGGCGCCCGCGACACTGCGCCGGCATTGAATTGCGCCTCCACCACGCCGACTTGTCGGGTCTGCAACTCGAGCACTTCGCGCGTGGCCTCGAGCTGCGCCCGCAGCGAGGCCTCGAGAATGGCCGTGGTCACGACGTTGGACACCAGCGTGAGATACGCAGCCTCGACCTGGTAGCGCTGGTAATCGATGGCGGCGGCGAGACCCTCGAGCGTGCGCCGGTTGGCGCCGAACACGTCGAGCGCATACGACACGTTGACCGACGTGTTGAAGAGGTTATAGGTGATCGGCCCGCCGCCGGAAATGTTCGCGCTCCCGTTCCCGGCGCCCGTCGCCGTCGCGCCCCCGGTACCGTTGACACCCCGGCCCCCGGCGCCTGGCGTGGTGGCGCCCCCCGAAGAGCTCGAGCGCTGGCGATCGGCGGCGAGTTGCCCCGTGACGCTTGGGTAGAGAAGGCTGCCCGATTGCGCGTTGAAGTTTTCCCGGGCCTCGCGCAGCGCCGCCTGCGCCGCGGCAAGGCTCGGGTTGTGCGCAAGCGCCGCCCGGATCAGCCGATCGAGCGATTCGGAGTGAAACAGCGACCACCACTGCGCGGGAATGTCCTGTCCGAGCGCGAGGTGCTGCGCGGCGCCGCCGAGACCCGGCGCCGACGCGGTCACCTGCGCCACGGGCGCCGGCGTGTAGGTGCCGCTGGAGGTCGCCCCCGGCGCTTCGGGTGACTTGAAATCGGGCCCGACGGCGCAGCCGCTCAGCAGGAATGCGATCGCGAGGCCAACCGGCGCGAAGGATGCAGCCGCGGCGCACTGACGTGGACCGCCTTCGACAGCACAGCCGGCGCAGGCGCGGGCAGGCGTTCGATTCGATTCACCCGCTGCAGGACCTTTCATCGCGGCGCTCGCGCGTCACGGACGCAGATACGCCCATCCCTGCTGCTCTTTCTGCACGATCTCGACGACGCCGGACGGCACGTAGCCGATGCCGCCCAGCATGTCGGATTTGACGAGCTTCTGGCCGCGCATCGTATTTTCGCAGGCGCTGACCTTGACGCCACTCCCGAGCGCCTCGCCGATGCGGTTGCCGACTACGGACTCGGTCTTCAGCATGCCGATGCCCGGTCCGTAGGCGACGATTTCGATAGCCACGTTCGCCGCGCCGAGGTCGGATTGCAGGTTGTGCGCGTTGTTGAGCGCGAGGTTCCACTTGGCAGGATCGTTGTCGCTCACCTGCATGACGACGCGATTCTGCCGCGGACTCGCCGCCTGCGCGCGAGCCTCGGGCGCGGCGAGCGACGCTGTCCCGGTCAAGGCGAGCAGCAGCGCAACGGACAGCATTCGGGCGAGCGAGACGATTGGCATTCGGCACCTCCGGGCGGTGGGACGCGTTTTTTGGGAAACGTCGATTATGCCGGATCGTCTGCTCCGCGGGATCGGGGATAATCGCGCGGATGCGCGACACGTCCACGATCCCGGCGGCCGTCCATGTACCGGTCGCGGCGATCGTCCTGATAACGAGTTCGGTGCTCTGCTTCACCGCGCTCGATGCGATCACCAAGTACCTGACGCAGCGCTACACGGTGCCGTTGCTGGTATGGGCGCGCTACAGCGTGCAGTTCGTTGCGATGCTCGTGTGGCTCGGTCCCGGCATGCGGCTCGACCTCCTGCGCACGAAGCGGCTGCGTTTTCAGGTCTTCCGCGCCATCCTGCTGCTGGCGTCTTCGCTGTTCTTCGTCATGGCGCTGCGCTCGCTCCCGCTCGCAGAGGCGACGGCGCTCAATTACACGACGCCCATCGTCGTCGTGCTCATGGGCCGGCTCCTTCTTGGTGAGCGCATGACGTCTGCGCGCATCGCGTTCGTCGCCGCAGGCGTTGTCGGCATGCTCCTGATCGTACAGCCGGGATCCGACGTCTTCCACGGCGCGGCGTTGTTCGGGCTTTGCACGGCGATCTTCTACGCGTGCTACCAGATCACGACGCGCATGCTCATCGGCGAAGATCCTCGCGTGCTGCTGTTCTACCCGGCCGTGCTCGGCACCGCCATCATGTCGGCGCTGGCGCCGGGATTCGACTGGCCGGCATCGATGCCATGGTCGCACGTGTCGTTGATCGTCTGCGGCGGACTGTTCGGCACGCTCGGTCATTTCCTGTTTATTCTGGCGTTCCGCCTCGCCCCCGCGTCGGCGCTGACGCCGTTCACGTACACGCAGCTGGTCTGGGCGATGCTGCTCGGATGGATTCTCTATCGCGATTTCCCCAACCCGTACCGGATCGCCGGCATGGCGGTGATCGCCTGCAGCGGCCTTCTGATGGCGCTGCACGAACGCCGGCGGTCGCGCCTTCTCGCGATCGATCCGGTGACCGTTCAATAGGAGCCCCTCGCATGAGCAAACCCCGGATCGGTTTTGTCGGCGTCGGTCTGATGGGCCACGGCATCGCGAAAAATCTGCTGGCCTGGGGCCATCCGCTCGCGGTGCTGCTGCATCGCAATCGCGCGGCGGCTGACGACCTTTTCGCCGACGGCGCGACCGAGGCAGCAAGCGCGGCCGAACTGGCGCGCAACGCCGATATCGTCATCCTGTGCGTGACCGGCGCGCCGCAGGTCGAGGAAGTGGTGCTCGGGCACGACGGCATCGTCGGAGGTGCCCGCCAGGGACTGATCGTCGTCGACACGTCGACGAGCGAGCCCGCAACGACGACGCGCATGCGCGGAATCCTGGCCGGGCAGAGCGTCCGGTTCGTCGACGCGCCGCTCGCGCGCACACCCGTCGAAGCTGCGCTGGGGCGGCTCAACATCATGGTCGGCACGGACGACGACACGTTCGCGCAACTCCGGCCGACGTTGGAGGCATTCTGCGAGAACATCATCCATGCGGGACCGCCCGGGCACGGCATCGTGCTGAAGCTCATCAACAACTTCATCGCGCAGGCGATCTGCACGGCCACCGCCGAAGCGTGCGCGGCCGCCGCGAAATCAGGCCTGTCGATCGCCAAGCTGCACCAGGTGATTTCCGCCGGCGCCGTCAATTCGGGCCTGTTCCAGATGCTGGTCGGCCGAATGCTCGAAAGCGGCGACTTGTCGGGCCTCAAGTTCACGCTGTCGAACGCCGCGAAGGACCTGCGTTACTACACGCACTTCGTCGAATCCATGATGATCCCGTCGATTGTCGGCGAAGCGGTGCATCAGAGCCTGGTCACGGCGAACGCGCTTGGCTTCGGCGACAAATACGTGCCGTCGCTGATCGAGGCGCAGGAAAAGCTGGCGGGCGTCTCGATCGTGCCGCGCGGAGGCAAGGGCGATGCCGCCGGTTG
>JALYSS010000049.1 GCA_030854685.1 Pseudomonadota bacterium
GCGGTTGCCGAGGGCACGTACCGGAAATACGGGCTCGACGTGCAAATCCGGATGGGTGGGCCGCAGGTGAACGGGTTGCAGCTGCTCGCGGCCGCACAACTCGACATCGCGATGGCCGACGCGCTCCAGGTAATATCGGCCGTCGAGCAGAACGTGCCGGTCGTCGCGATCGCCGCGACGTTCCAGAAGAATCCGACGGTGATCATCGCGCATCCGGGTGTGAAGCGCCTCGAGGACCTGAGGGGCAAGCCGATCGCGATCGGCGCGGCGAGCAACATTACGTTCTGGCCATGGCTGCGCCAGAGGTACCATTTCACCGACGACCAGAAGCGTCCCTACGGCTTTTCGGTGCAGCCGTTTCTTGCCGACGCCGCGTTGTCGCAGCAGGGCTTCGTGACGTCGGAGCCCTTTTCGATCGAAAAGGGCGGCGTGCAGCCGACGGTCTTCCTGCTCGCGGATTTCGGTTACCCGCCGTATTCGGAAACGCTCGTCGTGACACAAACGATGCTTGCCGGTCGTCGCGATGCGCTCGAGCGATTCATCCGCGCGTCCGCCGAAGGATGGAAAAGCTATTTCGCCAATCCGGCGCCCGGCAACGCGCTGATCCGGCAGGTGAACCCGCAGATGAGCGACGAACTGCTCGCCTACGGTGTGCGCGAGCTCAAGGAATATGAAATCGTCACGGGCGGCGACGCCCGGAAATTCGGTTTGCTGACGATGACCGATGCAAGGTGGCAGGCGACGTTGGATTTCCTGCGTTCGGCCGGCCTGACCAAGCCCGATGTCGACTATCGACGCGCGTACACGCTGGATGTCGTCAAGGCCGTGCGCGTCGTTCCCTAGTACGCCAAGCATGACAGCGCCTCGTGCGACCGATGCGTCATCGGCGCCGCCGATCGTCGAATTGCACGGCGCCTCCAAAACGTATGACAACGGCACGCGTGCCGTTGCCTCGGTCGATCTCGATGTCCGTCGCGGCGAATTCCTGACGTTCGTCGGCCCATCGGGATGCGGCAAGTCCACGCTGCTCCACCTGATCGCGGGCCTCGCTCAACCCACGACAGGTCGAATTTCGTGGTGGGGCGGCAGGTTCGAGACGACCGGAGACGAAGGCAGGCGGATCGCGTTCGTGTTCCAGTCGCCCACCCTCATGCCGTGGGCGACGTTGGCGACGAACGTTCGCCTGCCGCTCGACCTGGCCGGCGTATCGCGCGCCGTCTCCAACATCGCCGTGGCGGGTGCGCTTTCGCGCGTCGGACTGGCGGACCGCGCCAGCCACCTTCCCCGCGAGCTGACCGGCGGCATGCAGATGCGCGCGTCCATTGCACGCGCACTCGTGACCAAGCCCGACCTGCTGCTGATGGACGAGCCGTTCGGCGCGCTCGACGAATTCACGCGGCAGCGTCTGGACGCCGAACTGCTTTCGCTCTGGTCGACGCAGCGATTCACCGTCGTGTTCGTGACGCACAGCATCCAGGAAGCCGTGTTCCTGTCGACGCGCGTCGCGGTCATGGCGGCGCATCCGGGTCGCCTTCTCGATGTGTTGCGCGTCGAAGAACCGTTTCCGCGCGGAGACCGCTTCCGCGTGTCTGCCACGTTCGCCGCCTATGGACAGCGGTTGTCGGCCAGCGTCGCGCAGGCGAACGCCGACGCGTCGCCGGATGCGCCGGCATCATGACTTCCGTCGAGCGACATTCGACGCTGCTCCGCATCGCGGCGCCCTTCGCGGTGGCCGTCATCGTTCTCGCCGCGTGGCAGGCGCTGGTGACGATCAACCGGATTCCGCCGTACCTCGTTCCTTCTCCGCTGCGCGTTGCGCAAACGCTTTACATGGATCGCACGCTGCTTCTGCATTCGCTGTCAGTGACGCTGGGCATCGCGCTCACCGCGCTCGCGCTCGCAACGGTGCTCGGTGCCGCGACGGCGCTGCTGTTCGTGCAAAGCCGTTGGATCGAAATGAGCCTTTTCCCCTACGCGATCCTGCTGCAGGTCACGCCGATCGTCTCGGTCGCGCCGCTGATCATCATCTGGGTACACGACACGCGCGCAGCGCTCGTGCTATGTGCGGTCGTCGTGGCGATCTTTCCGATCATTTCCAACACGACGCTCGGGCTGCGCAGCGTCGACGGCGGATTGCTCGACCTCTTCCGGCTCGCGCGCGCGACGCGCTGGCAGACGCTGTGGCGCTTGCGCGTACCGAGTGCGCTGCCCTACTTCTTCGGCGGCTTGCGCATCGCGAGCGGCCTTGCGCTGATCGGTGCCGTCGTCGCTGAATTCGTCGCGGGTACTGGCGGACAGGGCGCTGGTCTCGCCTACCAGATCCTGCTGGCCGGCATCCAGCTCAACATTCCGCGGCTATTCGCCGCGCTGGTGCTGATCGCCGCGGCCGGAATCGCACTCTTCGCAGCAACCGTTGGGTTGTCGCGTCTCGCGCTGTCCCGCTGGCACGAAAGCGAACTTCGCGCCGACCGGTGAATGCACGGCAATCGCTTCCGGGCAACTCCCAAGCGCACGATTTGGAGCGGTAAACTCCACTGATGAACGGTCTGCGATGGGATGTGTACTGTCGCGTCGTCGACAACTATGGCGACGCCGGCGTCTGCTGGCGGCTCGCGCGGCAACTCGCCGCCGAGCACGAAATCGATGTCACGTTGTGGATCGATCGCCTGGCGACGCTCGCGCGCTTCGAGCCGGCGATCGATGCGGAGCGACGCGTTCAGTCGTGCGCACAGGTCACCGTTCGCCGCCTCGACGATGCGATGCCGCCGCCGCCACTGCCCGACGTCGTCGTCGAGGGTTTCGGCTGTGGCCTTCCGCCGCGCCATATGGAGGCGATGGCCGCCGCGGCGGCGTCCCCGTTGTGGATCAACCTCGAGTACCTGTCCGCCGAGCCGTGGGTCGACTCGGTGCATGGCCTCGCGTCTTCGCACCCACAGCTACCGTTGACACGTTATTTCTGGTTTCCCGGCTTCACGCCGCACACGGGCGGCCTGATTCGGGAAGCGGGCCTGCTTGCAGCGCGCGACGAATGCCGGTCGCGGGAATCACGTCGTCGCGATCACCTGCAGGTCGCGTTGTTCTGCTACCCGAATCGTGCGCTGCCGGCGCTTCTCGATGCCTGGGCCGAGTCGGACGAGTCCATTGTGTGCGCGATTCCTGAAGGCGCCGCAACCGCCGCGCTCGACGCGTGGCTGCGCGGTGACGTGCCGCACGCCGGACAATCGGTCGTTCGCGGCCGGCTCACGCTCGACATGAT
>JALYSS010000063.1 GCA_030854685.1 Pseudomonadota bacterium
GCGTGACGGCCGCGATCGCGGTCCGCCCCAGCACGATCGCCGTAGCCGATAGCAGAATCCATTTGCCGAACAGCGCGGCGAATCCGAACAGCGCAACGGATACGTGCAACGCGACAAGGGCGATACGGGTCGTCATTGCCGGTAATGGTGCGCCATCGTGCCCGCGGTTTCCGCGGATCGGTGCGCTAGAATGCAGCGCAAGTCGCGGCACGGGTGTAATTCGCCATCGGTGTAATTCGTCGTCGTCGTCCCGGCGCGGTGACACTATGCTCGCGGCGCCCATAAAAAAATCCGTCGGGGAGATTCACATGCCTGTGCCTGCCGTTGCCGCCGACGTCCTCGCGGCCATCCGGAAATCGCCCGGAACCCGCGTCAAGGTCGCCGTCTCGGACATCGACGGCGTCCTGCGCGGCAAGTACATTCACAAGGACAAGTTCGAATCGGCCATCGAGGGTGGATTCGGCTTCTGCGACGTCGTCTACGGCTGGGATTGCCACGACCAGTGCTACGACAACACGACGTTCACCGGCTGGCACAAAGGTTTTCCCGACGCGCTCGCACGGCTCGATCTCGGGACGCATCGCAAGGTGCCGTGGGACGACGACGTCGATTTCTTTCTCGGCGAATTTGTCATCCGCAGGAACGGCCGCGACCAGCCGTTCCCGCTCGATGGCCGGCAGGTATTGAAGCGCGTGCTGAAGCGCGCCGAGAAACTCGGTGTGATGCCGATGTGCGGGCTCGAGTTCGAATGGTTCAATTTTATCGAGACGCCGCAGACGTGGGCCAACAAGCAGGGCGTGGGGCCGACGCCGTTGACGCCCGGCATGTTCGGCTACTCGCTGCTGCGTGCGAACCACTCGCGCGAGTACTTCAAGGCGTTGTCGGAAGAAATGGCGGCCTTCGGCGTTCCGATCGAAGCATTGCACACCGAGACCGGGCCGGGCGTCTTCGAGGCGGCAATCGTGTTTTCCGAGGCTCTCGAAGCGGCCGACCGCGGCCTGTTGTTCAAGGCAGGAGCAAAGGAGATTGCCGCGCGCTTCGGCATCATGCCGAGCTTCATGGCGAAATGGAGCCAGCAATATCCGGGGTGCTCGGGGCATTGCCATCAATCGCTGTCGGACGGCAGGAAGAATCTCTTCCACGACGCGAGAGGCCGCAACGGCATGAGCAAGCTCTTCGAGAGCTACCTTGCCGGACAACTCGCGACGCTGCTCGAATTCGGGCCGATGATCTGGCCGACGATCAACAGTTACAAACGGCTCGTCGACGGCTTCTGGGCGCCGGTCAAGCCGACCTGGGGCATCGACAACCGCACGGCGAGCTTCCGCGTGATCGCCGGATCGGCGAAGTCGACCCGACTCGAAACGCGTTGTCCCGGTTCGGACGTCAATCCGTATCTGGCCGTGGCGGCCTGCATCGCCGCAGGGCTCGACGGCATCGAGCAGAAACGGCCGCTGACGACGAAGCCGATCGAGGGGACGAACCGGGGTGGAGAAGGCGTTGCGCGCGCGCCGCGCACGTTGATCGAAACGACCCGCATCTTCCGCGATTCGAAACGCGCACGCGACTGGTTCGGCGACGACTTCGTCGACCACTTTGCCGCCACTCGCGAGTGGGAGTGGCGGCAATGGCAGGACGCCGTCACCGACTGGGAGCGCAGGCGCTACTTCGAGATCATTTGATGCGCCGTCAATCGGTCAACTCGACTTCAGTATCCGGCCTTCGCCATCCGGCGGCAGGCCGATCCGATGTACGATTACGGGCCTGTCTCGATAACCGTTCATTACCGATGCCCACGATCCACCGCTTCGGCTTCCCGACAGCGATTCACTTTGGCCCCGGCGCGCGCCGCGAAGTCGCGCCACATCTGGCAGGCGTGCACTGCAATCGGCCGTTGGTCGTGACCGATCGCGGCGTTGCCGCATTACCCGTCTTCGCAAGCTTTCTCCGCGAATTGAGCGGTGTCATGCACGGCGTGTTCTCCGGCATATGGGGCAACCCTGTGCGAAGCCAGGTAATGCAAGGCGCGCAGGCTTACCGCAATCATCGCGCCGACAGCATCGTCGGCATCGGTGGCGGCGCCGCGCTCGACGTCGCGAAGGCGATCGCGCTGATGGCCGATCACCCCGGTGACATTCTCGACTATGCGTGGGATCACCCGCAGGCCCGCCCGATCACGCACGCGCTGCCCTACTTCGTCGCGGTGCCGACCACCGCCGGGACGGGCTCGGAGGTGGGTCGCTCGTCGGTGATCTCCGACGACGTGACGCACGTCAAGAAGATCATCTTTTCACCGGCGCTGCTCGCAAAGGCCGTCTATGCCGATCCGGAACTCACGCTCGATCTGCCGCCAGCGATCACCGCGGCGACCGGCATGGATGCGCTGACGCACAATGTCGAATCGTACCTGTCGCCGGCGTGGCATCCGCTCTGCGACGGCATCGCGGTCGAGGGCGTTCGCATCGCCGCCGCGGCGTTGCCGATCGCCGTGCGGAACGGTCATGACCTCGACGCCCGTGGCAACATGCTGATGTGCTCGATGATGGGCGCGATCGCGTTCCAGAAGGATCTTGGTGCCGTGCATTCGTGCGCGCATGCGCTGTCGACGGTCGCCGACCTGCACCACGGACTCGCGAACGGCATCATGATCGACCACGTGATGCGTTTCAACCTGTCCGCCGCCAGCGCGAAGCTCGCCGAGCTCGCGCACGTCGCGCGGGTGCCCGGAGGCGATACCGGGTCCGAGGCAGCGCGTGCGAGCGCGTTCGTCGCGTGGCTTGGCCGGTTGAAGCGGGAACTGGGCATCCCCGCCAAGCTTTCCGGCTATAGCGCGGCACGCCGCGTGACGTCGGACGACATCCCGAGACTCACCGAAATCGCCGTCGCCGATACCTGCCACCAAACCAACCCACGTCCCTGCACCGCCGATGATTTTCGGCGAATCTTCGCGGAGTCGATGTAATGGCCGCTCCGCTGCTGATCGGCGTATCGGCACGGATCCATCATCCGAGCGACAACGCCGTCAACCTCGGTGGCGTCTTTACGAAGACGCTGCATTATCTCGAGCAATCGGTTACGCACTGGGTGATGTCGAAAAACGTGCTGGTGCTGATGATCCCGGCGATCGAGAGCGAAGGCCTGATCCAGCGCAGCGAGATGCGTCTTTATCATTACGCGGAGGCGCTCGACGGTCTCGTGCTGCAGGGCGGCGCGGACATCTCACCGCCTACGTACGGCGAGCAACCGCGCGACTCCGCATGTATCGGCGATCGCGTGCGCGACCGATACGAAATCGAGCTCTTCGAAGCGTTCGTCGGCAAAGGCAAGCCGGTGCTCGGCATCTGCCGCGGCTGTCAACTGATCAACGTCGCGTTCGGCGGCACGCTCTATCAGGATATCGCGACGCAAATTCCGGGGGCGATCGATCATCGCGACATCACGAAATACGAGCAGAACTTCCACCCGATGAAATTCGTCCCCGACACGGGACTTGCAAAGCTCTACCCGAATCGCCGCGATGCGACGATCAACACGATCCATCACCAGGCCGTGAACAAGCTTGGCCGCGGCATGATCGTCGAAGCGGTCTCGAGTCCGGACAGCATCGTCGAGGCGATACGCTGGCGTGGCCCGAGCTACGTGTTCGGCGTGCAATGGCATCCGGAATTCATGTTCGGACCGGGTATTGGCGACGAACACCTCGACGGCGCGCCGATCCTGAACGAGTTTCTCGAGGCCGCGCGCGCGCGGAAGCCGAAGCGCTAGTTTCGCCGCTTTTCATCCAGAGCCGGGAGCACGGTACGCAATGGCCGCAGCGACTCTTTCGATCGTCAACCCCGCCACCGGCTCGGTCATGCTTCGCGTGACCGCTGACGGTCCGCGCGACGTCGCGCAGCGGTACGCGACGGCCCGCGCGGCGCAGCCGCGGTGGGCCGCGACGCCGATCCGCAAGCGCATCGCGACGATCGAGAAATTCCGCGAGCACGTCGTCGCGCGCACCGAAATGCTAGCGCACACGCTGACGCAGGAAGTCGGCAAGCCGATCCGCCAGTCGCGCAACGAATTGAAGGGCCTCGTCGCCCGCCTCGACTTCTTCATCGCCGAATCCGCGCGCGCGCTTCGCGAACAGAGGATATTCGTGGATAAGGCGCAAAGGCTCGACGAGCGAATCACGCACGAGCCGCTCGGCGTCGTCGCGAACATCTCGGCGTGGAATTACCCGTATTTCGTCGGCAGCAACGTTTTCGTCCCCGCACTCGCAGCCGGCAATGCGGTCCTGTACAAGCCGTCGGAATTCGCAACACTTACCGGACGACACATCGCCGACCTGCTGCACGCGTCGGGTGTTCCGGAGGAGGTCTTCGTGCCGGTCATCGGCGGCAGCGCCACGGGCGCGGCGTTGCTGCGCCAACCGGTCGACGGCGTCTTCTTCACGGGCTCGTACGGCACCGGTGCTACGATCGCCGCGAGCGCCGGCAAGCGGATGATCAAGGTGCAGCTCGAATTGGGCGGCAAGGATCCCGTTTATGTGTGCGACGACGTCGACGCGAAGGTGGCAGCAGCGGCCATCGCGGACGGCGCGTT
>JALYSS010000072.1 GCA_030854685.1 Pseudomonadota bacterium
TATCAAGGCTCTGACCCCATCAGGAATTGCACGAGCGCCTGCGTAAATGCCGGTGCTGCCTGGATGTTCGACAAATGCGCCGCCGGCAATTCGACGTAGCGCGCGTCGTGAATCCGATCGGCGACAAACCGGCCGTCGCTCGCCGGCGTCGCGCGGTCATCGGTGCCGGCGATGACGAGCGTCGGCGCGTGAATCCGATGCAGCGCATGCCGCTGGTCCATGTCGCGCACCGCGGCGCACGAAGCAACGTACCCCTCCGCGGACATCGCCTCGAAAGTCGCGCGCAATCGAGCGATCATCGGGGTCGGCTGCTCCAGGACCTGCGGCGAGAACCATCGCTTCAGCACGGCGGATGCGATCGACGCCGTACCGCCCTTGCGCACGGCGTCGATGCGGGCGTTCCACAGGTCCGCCGTGGCAATCTTCGCGCCGGTGTTCGCGAGCACCAGCCGGTCGATGCACCCGGGTGCGTTGATGCCGAGCCACATGCCGACCATACCACCCATTGACAGTCCGCAGAAATGCGCGCGCGCGATGGCAAGCGCGTCGAGCAATCCGAGCGCATCGCCTGCAAGCTGCTCGATCGAATACGGGCCCGGCGTCACCTCCGACTTGCCGTGGCCCCGGCTGTCGTAGCGCACGACGCGGAATCGCGACGCGAGCATCGTGATTTGCGACTCCCACATCTCGAGCGAGGTGCCGAGCGAATTGGATAGCAGCAGGGGCGGCGAACCGACGTCGCCGTCGACGACGTAATGGATGCGCACGTCCGGCAGTTGTGCGATCGGCATCGCGGACGACTTCTTCAGCCTACGGACGCAGGGTAACGAACCAACGCGCGCTCGATGTACGCGTCGCTTTCACCCAGATAGCCGGCGGGATCGAACAGCCGATCGATCGCGTTCCGATCGAGCACGGCGCTTACGTCAGGCTCCGCATGAAGAATGTCGCGCAAGTGAATGCCCTCCGCTGCAGAGCGCCGACAGGCGCCCGCGACGAGTGAATGTGCGGTGTCCCGGCCGATCTTCGGCGCCAGCGCCATTTGCACCGCCTCGGCGAAGATCTGGCCGCGCGTGAGGTCGAGATTCGCGCGCATACGGGCTTCGTCGACATCGAGGCCGCCGACGACTTCCGCCATCGCCTCGAGCGCGCCTGCCGTCAGCATCACGATCTGTGGCAACGTTTCCCATTCGGCAGGCCAGTCGCCGAGTCCGCGTTCGTGCTCCTGAACCGCGGCGGAGAGCATCGTCGCAACCAGTCCGGGAACGCGCACGGCCGCGGCGAGCGCGATCGAGGCGCCAACCGGATTGCGTTTTTGCGGCATCGTGGACGAGCCGCCGCGCCCGGGCGCCGCCGGCTCGAACGCTTCGCCGACCTCTGTTTGCGCGAGCAGCGACAGATCGCGCGCAAGCTTGCCGAGCGTCGCGGTCAGCATACCGAGCGTCGATGCCACGTCGCACAGGCGATCGCGCTGCGTATGCCACGGCATGTCGGGAACGTCGAGTGCAAGCCGTTGCCCGAGCGCCTGCGTGACGGCGAGACCCTTGTCGTGCAGCGATGCGAGCGTACCCGCCGCACCACCGAACTGCAGGACGAGATCGTGCTTCCGGGCGGACGTTACGCGATCGCGATGACGATCGAGCGCGCTGACGGTCGCCGCGAGCTTGACGCCGAGGGTGATCGGCAACGCCTGCGTAAGCCAGGTGCGGCCGGCGAGAACGGTCCCGGCATGGCGCCGCGCCTGCGCTGCAAGCGAATGCGCGAGTCGTGCGAGGTCGGCGTCGATCAGCCCGAGCGCGTCGCGCAACTGGAGGACGAGGCCGGTGTCGATGGCGTCCTGGCTCGTCGCGCCCCAGTGGACGTAGCCCTGCGCGTCCTGGTTCGCCCCGGCGACGTTGCGCGTCAACGCAACCACGAGCGGAATGGCGAGGTTGCCCGCGTTCCATGCCGCCTTGCCGATGGCGTCGACATCGAAGCGGTCGACATTGCATTGCGCCTCGATCGCATTGGCCGCCGACCGCGGAATCACGCCGACGCCGGCCTCGGCCTGCGCAAGCGCCGCCTCGAATTCAAGCATGCGCGCGAGGCGGGCGCGGCCGGAAAAGACCGCGCGCATCGCATCGGTGGTGAACAGCGAATCGGTCACCACGTCGAGCGCCGGTCAGTAATCGAAGAAGACCGTCTCGCCGCAGCCCTGCAGCACGACGTTCCATTCGAGCGCACCGCTGCCGCGCGGGGCGGCGATCAGCGTGCCGCGTCGCTCCGCCGGGACGCGCGCAAGCACGGGATCGGTCGCATTCGCGGGGTCATCGGGGAAATAAAGACGCGTCTTCAGATGCTTCAGCATGCCGCGCATGAAGATCGTCACGTTGATATGCGGCGCCTGCATGACGACCCCCACGCTTGCGGCTCGCGTCGCTGCGCTGCCCCCCGGGGGGGCGCTATTCGCGCCTTGGGACGGCCCGGCGGCGCTCAGGACCCTGCCGGGTGTCGGAACAGGCCCCGGCTTGATTGTCGTGAATCGGAAGCGGCCGTCCGCGTCGGTCGGCACGCGGCCGAAGCCCTTGAACCCCGGGTCGAGGGGAAGATCCTGCGTATCGTCCGGGTGATCGTAGCGGCCATGGGCATTGGCCTGCCAGATTTCGACCAGCGCATCGTCGACGGGCTTGCCGTCCGCGTCCGTGATGCGTCCCTCGATCGTGATCCGATCCCCGGTGACATCCGGCCCGAGAAGATTGTCGGTGACGAGCCACGTGAGTCCAATGTGCAGGTACGGGCCCACCGTTTGCGATGCTGTCGTGCGCACGCTCATCCGTGTACTCCACGCGGCAAGTCGTTTTCCATCGGCGTCTCGTCGCGACCGCGCAGCACGACATCGAACCGGTAGCCGAGCGCCTGCTCGGGAATCGTCGTTTCCCAATCGAACATGGAGACCAGGCGCTGACGCGCGCGCTCGTCGGGAATGCTCGTGTACATCGGATCGTATTCGAGCAACGGGTCGCCGGGGAAATACATCTGCGTGACCAGTCGCGTCGCGATCGCCGGCCCAAACAGCGAAAAATGGATGTGCGCCGGTCGCCACGCATTGTAGTGATTGCGCCACGGGTATTCGCCGGGGCGGATGGTCACGAAACGGTAGCGACCGTCGGCGTCGGTCAACGTGCGCCCGCAGCCGGTGAAATTCGGATCGGCAGGCGCATCGTGGTGGTCGCGCGGATGCGGATAGCGGCCCGCCGCATTCGCTTGCCAGATTTCGACGAGCGTATTGGCGACGGGACGCGCATTGGCGTCGAGTACGCGACCGCTAACGACGATGCGCTCACCGATCGGGTCACCGGGATGCTGCCGGGTAAGGTCGAAATCGTTCGACTTGATCATATCCCAGCCAAACAGGGGTCCCGTCACTTCCGACAGCGAGGTTGGCAGCATTACGAGCGGCTGCGACGGCGAACGCTTCACCGTCGATGCATACGGCGGATAAAGGTAGTCCGGCTGCGTGCCGCGATCCGCGGGACGATAACCTGCAACTTGCGGCTGATCCGGATAGGCGGCGCGCGATGTCATGTGTCGTATCCTGACGTCAATGAATCAGACGCGCTCGATGATGAGCGCGATCCCCTGCCCCACGCCGATGCACATCGCGCAAAGCGCGTAGCGGCCGCCGGTGCGGTGCAGCTGGTAGAGCGCCGTCGTGACGAGACGCCCGCCGCTGGCACCAAGCGGATGCCCGAGGGCGATGGCGCCGCCATTCGGATTCACGCGCGCATCGTGGTCCGACAGGTCGTGGTCGCGGACGACGGCAAGCACTTGCGCTGCGAACGCTTCGTTCAGCTCGATCACGTCCATGTCGGACAGCTCGAGCTTCGCGACGGCGAGCACTTTGCGCATCGCGGGCCCGGGACCGAAGCCCATGATGCGCGGCGCCACGCCGGCCACGGCGCCCGCAACGACGCGTGCGCGCGGCGTAAGTCCGTTCCGCTTCGCCGCTTCCCCGGACGCGAGGATCAACGCGCACGCGCCGTCGTTGATACCAGACGCGTTGCCCGCGGTGATCGTGCCGTCGGGTCGCACGATGGCCTTGAGCTTCGCAAGCGCCTCGAGCGATGTGGCGCGCGGATGTTCATCCCTGGTGACGACGATCGGGTCGCTCTTCGCGTGCGCGACGGTGACAGGCACGATTTCCTCGGCCATGCGGCCTTCGACAATTGCCGCGGCAGCGCGCTGCTGGCTGCGCAGCGCGAAGGCGTCCTGGTCGGCACGGCTCACGCCGAATTCCCGCGCGACGTTTTCGGCCGTTTCCGGCATCGAGTCGACGCCGTAGCGCGACTTCATCAGCGGATTGATGAAGCGCCAGCCGATTGTGGTGTCCTCGAGCCTGGTTGCACGCGAAAACGCTTCGCCGGCCTTGCCCTGCACGAAGGGCGCGCGCGACATGCTTTCGACGCCGCCAGCGAACATCAGCGATGTCTCGCCGGCCTTGATGGCGCGCGCGGCGATCATGATCGCGTCCATGCTGGAGCCGCACAGGCGATTCACCGTCGTTCCCGGCACTTCCTGCGGCAGGCCCGCGAGCAGCAACGCCATCCGTCCGACATTGCGGTTGTCCTCGCCGGCCTGGTTTGCGCAGCCGTACACCACGTCGTCGACGCTGCCCCAATCGACGCCGGGGTTGCGCTCCATCAGCCCGCGCAACGGCACAGCCGCAAGATCGTCCGCACGCACGCCGGACAACTTGCCGCCATAACGCCCGAACGGCGTCCGGATCGCATCGCAAATGAATGCATCCTGCATCACATTCGCTTCAATGCGCCGACGCGCTGCGCAAGGGAACGCCGGTCAGGCGCATCAGTTCCTCGAATGACAACCCGTCGGCCATTTCGACGACCGCAAGGCCGGTCGAAGTGACATCGATCACCGCCAGGTCCGTGAAAATCCGGTTCACGCAACGAACGCCGGTCAGCGGATAGGTGCAGCGCGCGACGATCTTGCTCTGTCCCTGCTTCGTCAGGTGCTCCATCATCACGAAGACCTGCTTCGCACCGAGCGCCAGATCCATCGCACCGCCGACGGCCGGAATCGCATCCGGTGCACCGGTATGCCAGTTGGCGAGGTCGCCCTGCGTCGAGACCTGGAATGCGCCGAGCACGCAAAAGTCGAGGTGGCCGCCGCGCATCATCGCGAACGAATCCGCGTGATGGAAATAGGCGCCGCCGGGGAGCAACGTCACCGGTTGCTTGCCGGCGTTGATCAGGTCGGGGTCGTCGGCGCCCGGGTCGGGCGCAGGACCCATCGCGAGCAGCCCGTTCTCGCTGTGCAGCAGGATTTCGCGGTCTTTGGGCAGATGATTGGCCACCATCGTCGGCAGCCCGATGCCCAGATTTACATAGGCACCTTCGGGAATGTCCCGCGCGACGCGCGCGGCCATCTGATCGCGGCTGTAACGTTGCATCGTACGCTCCCTCTGTGGCGCTGGCGCGGCGATCACGCGGCCTGCGGTTCGGCGAGCATGAGCACCGGTATCCTTACGACACGCTGGACGAATATGCCCGGCGTGACGATCGCCTCGGGATCGAGGATCCCCAACTCGACGATTTCGCGCACCTCCGCGATCGCACATTTTGCCGCGCTCGCCATGATCGGTCCGAAATTGCGCGCTGTCTTGCGATACACGAGGTTCCCCCAGCGATCGCCTCGGTCCGCCTTGATCAGCGCATGGTCCGCGTGGATCGGATGTTCGAGAACGTACTGGCGGCCGTTGATCTCGCGCGTCTCCTTGCCCTCGGCGAGTAGCGTCGCGTAGCCCGTCGGTGTGACGAACGCGCCGATGCCGGCGCCCGCAGCACGAATGCGCTCGGCGAGGTTGCCCTGCGGCACCAGCTCCAGTTCGATTTCTCCGGCCCGATAGAGCGCGTCGAAAACCCACGAATCGGGCTGCCGTGGGAACGAGCAAATGATCTTGCGCACTCGCTTGGTCTTGAGGAGCGCCGCGAGCCCGGTGTCGGCATTGCCCGCGTTGTTGTTGACGACGGTCAGATCGCGCGCGCCTTGTTCGATCAGCGCGTCGATCAGCGCCAACGGCGTGCCGGCCGTGCCGAAGCCACCGATCATCACCGTCGCACCATCCTGAATGTCGGCGACGGCTTCCCTCGCCGACGAAATTATCTTGTTGATCATCGAATCCTCTCGATTGCTCTTCGCTCACGGTCCCTCGCCGCAAATGTCGATCCGCGCGCCGAGCGCCGTAAACCGTGTGGCCAACTCGACGTGCCTGCGGCCGATGGTGCCCACCCTGTTACCACGAGGCGAAACGGCGCCGTCACGGCATTTCCAGCAGGTATCGGGTCTTGGCGAGTATGCGTCGCGCGCGCTCGACCGCGGACACCGTGCGCGCGAGCGCCTGCATCGGTATTTCAACGCTGATCGGCACCGCGGGCGGCACGGCGCGCAGGATGCCCCGCAGGTCGAGGCCGCCATCCCCGGGCATCAGGCGTTCGGCGCGCGCCTGATGGAGCAACGTCGCGGTGTCGCGCGGTCGCTCGGCAGGGGCATCGCACAACTGTATGTAATGGAATCGTTGGACAGGCACGGCGGCGATCTCATCGGCGCGACTCTCACCACGTTGGAAGTGAATGGGATCGATCAAAATTCCACCGTTGTCGTGCGCCGCGCACTCGACGATTCGCGCCGCCTGTGCAAAATTGCGCACGTCGGTCCACGGCATCGGCTCGAGGTTGGCGCCGATGCCGTATTCGGCGGACAACTCGCATAGCGCCGCGAACCGGTCGATGAGCCGCGCCTCGTCCGGGTCGTTGCCCGCAATCAACGCTTCGCGTGCGCCGAGGCGCGCGCCGGTTTCGAGCGCCACGCGGTACGACTCCACGTTGGTATCCGGTTTGAGCCGAAAGATCTCGATGTCGAGTGCTCGCACGCCGGTATCCGCGAGCCGGCGCGCCGTTTCGCGCATGAGCGGCGTGTCGCCGACCATCGCGTGCTGCACCTCCTCGGCGGTCGCCGGGAGCAGTCGCAGGCCGACGTGATCGTAACCCGCTTCGGCCGCGCAGGACACGAGATCCGGCGGTGCGAGCTCGAGCACCGTCAGTGCCGCCAGGGCGATCGGTCGCGCCATCGCTACGCCGCGGCGACGGCCTTCACGTGACCGCCGAGGAACAGTCGATTGAGATCGGGGTCACGCAAGACCTCCGACGCCGGGCGGTCGAGTGCAAGTCGGCCCATTTCGAGTACGAGCGCGCGATTCGAATACTTGAGCGCCGTACGGACATTCTGCTCAACCATCAGCACCGTCGTCCCCGCATCCGCGAGCGCGCGCAGCAGTGCCATCACCTCCTGCACGAGCTTCGGTGACAATCCGATCGACGGCTCGTCGATCAGGAAGACGCGCGGACGCAGCAGCAGCGCGCGACCCACTTCGAGCTGCTTCTGCTCGCCGCCCGACATTGTCGACGCCTGACTGTCGATCCGTTCGCGAATCCGCGGAAAGCGCGCGAGCACTTCCTCGATGCGGCTCCGCAATTCTCCGCGCGGCAACGTGATGCCGCCAAGCTCGAGATTGTGGCGCACCGACAACGAACCGAACAGGTTGCGGCCCTGCGGCACGAAGACGATGCCGTCCGCCAACAGATGGCGCGGCGGCTTTCCGTTGATGCGCCTGCCTTCGAAGCGGATTTCGCCGGAGCGCGGCGTCAGCATGCCGAACAGCGTCTTCAGCACCGTCGACTTTCCCGCGCCGTTCGGCCCGATCAGCAACGTGATCTCGCCCTTGCGCGCATCGAGCGTCGTCTCGTTCAGGATCGTGAGACTCGGCGAGTATCCGGCGACGACCTTTTCGAACTCGATGATCTTCTCCGGCATCGCTTTTATCCCCACGGGCACGTCTTCAGTTGCCAAGATACGCCTCGAGCACATGGCGGTTCGACTGCACGGCGGCCGGGGGTCCCTCCGCCAGCACTCTGCCTTCCACCACGCAGATCACGTGCGGGCAGAGCCTCATGATGAACTCCATGTTGTGCTCGATCACGACAAAGCTCCCGCCTTGCGTCTGGTTGAGGTCGACCAGCAATTCGCGCAGCTGATCGACGAGGCTCGGGTTGACGCCGGCACAGGGCTCGTCGAGCAGCACAAGGCGTGGCGACGGCATGAACGCCATTGCGATGTCGATCAGCTTCTGTTGGCCATAGGAAAGGCTGCCGGCAGGAAGATGCGCGACGTGATTTAACCGGAAACGCTCGATCATCGCGTCCGCGCGACGGCCGAGGCCCGCATCGGGCTTCGCGAACAGCCGACCGGGCAGCGTCC
>JALYSS010000281.1 GCA_030854685.1 Pseudomonadota bacterium
GTGCCGGTGCATCGCGGCGCGCGCCGCGTCCGGATTGCCTGCGGCGACGGCCGCCGCGATGGCCGCGTGGTCGCGAATCGTACGCGCGGCGAGGTCGGTCGTATGAAAATGCTGCTGCAGCCTGCCCCACAACTCGGCGCGCTGGTTCCAGAGGCCCTCCACGACGAGCTCCAGCGAACCGTTGCCGGTGGCTTTCGCGAGCAGGACGTGAAATTCGCGATCTTCGGCCTCGCGCGCGGAAAAATCGTTTACCTTCACCTCGAGCCGTTCGACGCTCCGCAGCAGCGCCGCGGCGTCCGCCGGTCCCGCGTTCTTCGCGGCCAACGCGGCGATCTCGCCTTCGACGAGCTTGCGTGCGGCCAGCAGCTCGAACGGACCGGGGCCCGCGTCGCCGCGGAGGCGACTCGCGCCTTCCGGCGACGTCGTGACGAAAATGCCGGTGCCTACCCGCACTTCGACGAGCCCGTTCATTTCGAGCGATATGATGGCCTCGCGCACCGACGTCCGACTCACGCCGAGCGACGCGGCTAGTTCGCGCTCGGCGGGAAGCCGCGTACCGGCCGGGAATTCGCCGCGAGCGATGAGCTGCGCGAGCTGATCGGCGATTTGCCGATACAGGCGTTTCGGCTCGACGAGCTGCAATGGCAAGTTGATAGTCCGGGGAACCGTCGGCACACGGTCGGTGTGTTCGTCTTCGCGCGAACGGATCGAATCTCGACGCATGGTAGCGTCGCCGATATACTGTGGTCAAGTGGTCGAGCCACCCGACCAAGTCCGTTACCCGGCGAATCCAACGAATGCCTTCAGCTTCCCGTCGTCGCATCATGTCCTCGCAGGCACATGCGCCGATTCGCGTTCGCCATCGTCCACGCCCATGAAAATCACCGCCGCCCGCGTCATCGTCACCTGCCCCGGCCGCAATTTCGTCACACTGAAAATCGAAACCGACGAGGGGGTTTACGGCATCGGTGATGCGACGCTGAACGGACGCGAGCAGGCCGTCGCCGCGTATCTCGCCGAGCACGTCATTCCGGTCCTGATCGGCCGCGACCCGGCGCGCATCGAAGACACCTGGCACTACCTCTATCGCGGCGCCTACTGGCGGCGCGGACCGGTGACGATGAGTGCGATCGCCGCGGCCGACACGGCGCTGTGGGACATCAAGGGGAAGGTCGCGGGACTGCCACTCCATGAACTGCTCGGTGGGGCGAGCCGCAGCGGCGTCATGGTGTACGGGCACGCGAACGGCAACGACATCGCGGAAACCGTCGATGAGGTCGCGCGCTATATCGACCTCGGGTACAAGGCGATTCGCGCGCAGTGCGGCATTCCCGGCTTGCCGTCGACGTACGGTGTGGCCAAGGACAAGCTCTACTACGAGCCGGCCGACGCGTCGGTTCCGACGGAGAACGTATGGTCGACGACCCGCTACCTCGACCACGTGCCCAAATTGTTCGACGCGCTGCGGGCACGCTTCGGCTTCGATCATCATCTGCTGCACGACGTGCATCATCGACTGACGCCGATCGAGGCTGCCCGCCTCGGCCGCGCGCTGGAGCCTTATCGGCTGTTCTGGATGGAAGATCCGACGCCGGCCGAAAACCAGGACGCCTTCCGGCTGATTCGCCAGCACACCGTCACGCCCATTGCCGTCGGCGAAGTCTTCAACACCATTTACGACTGTCAGTCATTGATCAGCGAACAGCTGATCGATTTCATCAGGACCACCGTCGTGCACGCGGGCGGCATCACGCACCTGCGAAGGATCGCGAACCTCGCCGAGCTCTACCAGGTACGCACGGGATCGCATGGCGCGACCGATCTGTCGCCGGTTTGCATGGGGGCGGCACTCCACTTCGATACGTGGGTGCACAACTTCGGCATCCAGGAGTACATGCGGCACATGCCGGAAACCGACGCGGTGTTCCCGCACGGGTACTGGTTCGAGAACGGTTACCTGCATCCGGGAACGGCGCCCGGGCACGGCGTCGACATCGACGAAGCGCTGGCGGCGCGCTATCCGTACCGGCCGAGCGCGTTGCCCGTCAACCGGCTGGAAGACGGAACGCTGTGGAACTGGTGATCGTATGGCTACTGCGCGCCGCTCTTCAAGGCGACAACGCGGTGCGCGGTGAGTACCCATAGCAGGACGAAACAGCCGGCAACCATCGCGGCGCTGCCGGCGAGCAGCAGCGTTCCGACCTGGTAGCCGCCGAACACGTAATTGCCGCCGACGCGCACGACCGCCGCCAGCGCGCAAACGAGCACGCCGACGACGCCGACGAGTCGTCCGATCCAGAGCAGCACGTCCATGCTCCCTCCCTTCGCAAGCTAACGAACCTTCGCCTTGAAATGCCCGGAGCGACCGCCGGTCTTTTCGAGCAGCCGCACATGCTCGATGCACATCGCGCGGTCGACCGCCTTGCACATATCGTAGATCGTGAGGAGCCCGGCCGCGACCGCGGTCAGCGCTTCCATTTCGACTCCCGTGCGGTCGCGTGTTTCCACGGTGACCTCGATCGCGATGCCGCTCGGTTCGTAAGCGAACGCGACGGCCACGCGCGTCAGCATCAACGGGTGCGCGAGCGGAATCAGGTCGGAGGTCCGCTTCGCCGCCTGGATCGCCGCAATGCGCGCGACGCCGAGCACGTCGCCCTTCGCAGCCGATCCTGAGCGCACCATCGCGAGCGTCGCGGCGCTCATCGCAAGGCTTCCGCCGGCCCGGGCGACACGTCGCGTTACATCCTTGTCGCCCACATCAACCATGTGCGCCTGCCCCGACGGGTCGAAGTGGGTAAAATGCCGGTCGGATACGTGATGGTCCCCGTCGTTCGCCGGATCGGCGGCCTGCGTTGCATCAGTGGGTTGGGTGCGCGGGCGCGGCATGATGCAGAGGACGATGAATCGCGTGAACTCCCTTGCGAGGGCGGCATCTTAGCACCATCGCACTCCGCTTCCTCCCGTGTACGCCCGCTCCAAATCATCCCGAAAACGCAGCCGATGGATCGCCGTCGTGACGGCAGCGACACTTGCGTTCGCTCCGCTATACGCGGCGGGCGGATCGGCCACCGTATCCGAGGCGGCTCCGCAGACTTACCCGCAGCGGCTGCCGGATCTCGGTGACGTTTCGCAGACCGATTTTTCGCCGGCGCAGGAACGCAAGCTCGGTGAAACGATCGTCCGGCAGCTCCGCGCGAGCGGCGGCTACATCAACGATCCCGAGGTCAACGACTACCTGAACGAGCTTGGCCACCGGCTGATCGCGGCATCGACCGACGTCAAGCAGGATTTCGAATTCTTCGGCGTGCCGGACCCGCAGATCAACGCGTTCGCGCTGCCCGGCGGATTCATCGGCGTCAACACGGGACTCATCCTGCTCACGCAGACCGAGTCCGAGCTCGCGAGCGTGCTCGCGCACGAAATCTCGCACGTCACGCAGCACCATCTCGCACGCGCGCTGTCCGCCCAGAAGGATTCGATGCTGATGTCGCTGGCCGGGCTGGCGCTCGCCGTTCTCGCGGCGCGCGGAGGCGGCAATTCGAGCGGCGACGCGGCGTCCGCGGCCATCGCTGCGACCCAGGCGCTGACGGTCCAGCATCAGATCAACTTCACGCGCGAAAACGAGTACGAGGCTGACCGCCTCGGCTTCCAGCGGCTCGACGCGGCCGGCTTCGACGTCACGGCCATGGCGACGTTCATGCAGCGCCTGCAAACGGCAATGCGATTCGTCGAGGGCAATGTTCCCACCTATCTGCGCGACCACCCGGTCACGTACGAGCGGATCGCCGAGGCGCAGGCCCGCGCTTACGGGCATCCGTACCGCCAGGTCGTGGACTCGCTCGATTTTCATCTGGTGCGAGCGCTCATTCGCAGCTATCAGGGCGAGCCCCGGGAAGCGGTGAAATGGTTCGACGACGCGATCGCCGAGCACAAGTACAACAACGCGATCGCCGAGCAATACGGCCTCGTCGCGTCGCTTTTGCGGACGACGGATTTCGCGCGCGCGAAAAAGGAGCTTGCCAAGCTCGAGAAAATCGCGCCGCGACATCCGATGATCGACGCGATCGCCGGTCACGTGCTGCTCGAGTCCGGCGACATCAACGGCGCGATCAAGCGCTTCGAAGCAGGTGTCGCGCGCTACCCGAACAAGATGCAGCTCGTCTACGACTATCCCGACGCGCTGCTGAAGGGAGGCCGCAATGTCGACGCCGCGAAGTTCGTCGAGCAGCAGCTGGCGCGCTTTCCGAGTGACGGTCCGCTGCAGCTTCTCGCTGCGCGCGCCTACGCGGCGCAGAACCAGCAGATGCTCGCGCATCGGCACCAGGCCGAGTACTACGCGTGGCAGGGCAATCTGAAAGGAGCGATCGACCAGCTCGAAATCGCCTCCAAAGCAAAAGATGGTGATTTCTACCAGGCGTCGGTCATCGACACCCGGCTTCGCGCGCTGCGACGCGAAGTTGCGGACCAGGGAAAGTCCGCGTTCGGAAAACCCGGATTCAATATCGAATCAGACTCCAACTTTTCTCGGAAAGCTGGATCGGACTCGACTTTTCTGACTCCTTCCGCGAGACCTGACCAGCACCTGAAAAGTCGAATCTGACCCCCGCCTGCCGGTTTTGACAGGTTTGGTGTTCCGGCTTTCCCCGTAGATTTCGTGACGTGCGTGAAGGCATGCGCCGGGTCACCGGGAAGGCCACCATGAAAATACTTGTCGTCGACGATCACCCGCTGATCCAGCAGGCGCTCGCGCACGCGCTTCCGCAACTGCACGGCCCGCTTGAGGTCCTGGGCGCCGTCGACCGCGACGAGGCATTGACGGCGCTCGCGCGCCATCCCGATTGCGCGCTCGTCCTGCTCGATCTCACGCTCCCCGGTGCGCACGGCCTCGACCTGCTCGTTCAGATGCGACGTGCGTATCCCCGCCTGCCGATTGTCGTGCTTTCCGCAACCCACGACCGCGCGACCGTCGGTTCGGCGCTCACGGCGGGTGCGCAGGGCTATATCGCGAAAACGTCGACGCCCGAGGAATTGCTCGACGCCGTGCGCACGGTACTCGATGGCGGAAGCAGCGTTACGACCGATTTTGCGCCGCTCGGCCCGACGATCGGTGGCCTGCCCGGGCAGACGCTCGGACTCACGCACCGGCAGGCGGACGTCCTGCGACTCCTGATCCAGGGCAAGCCCAATAAAATCATTTGCCGCGATCTGCGGCTGTCCGAAGGAACGGTCAAGGTCCACGTGAGTGCGATCCTCAGGGCATTGAACGTCCGCTCCCGCGCGCACGCGATCGCCGAACTCACGCGACGCGGCATCGTCATCGACGATGGGTGGCACGCGGATCGGCACTGATCTCGGTCGCGCGGATTGCGCCGGCATTCGCGATGTCGCCACTCACCGCGATCTCACCCGCGCTGATCGCACGTGCGCGCGCCGACCAGGTGGCGACGCTCTACGCGCACGGCCACCTGACGTCGGTGTCGATGGGGCTCGGTGCGATAATCCTCTGCGCGGTCATGTGGACGGAAGTTGCGGCTGCCTCGATGGTCGCCTGGGGCGCGCTGATCGCGCTCAATCAGCTGTGGCGTACCGCGTTGGTGCGCGCGTTCGAGCGGATGCGGCCCGGGCCGGGCGCTGCGCCGCGCTGGGGCCGCTATTGGGCAACCGGGTCGACGCTTGCCGGTGCGCTGTGGGGCGGAGCGGCCGTGGCGATGTTCCCGGCGTCGCCGGCGTACCAGTCGCTATTGATCGTGTGCCTGTTCGGCGCGGCGCTCGGCGGACTCAACCTCACCGCGGTCTACAAGCCGTCGTTCTACGGCTTCGTGCTGACCGCGCTCGTGCCGCTGATCGTGCGCGTCGCGTGGGTCGGCGACCAGGTCCACTGGTTCATCGCCGGCGTGATGAGCGTCGTGCTCGCGTTCGTCGTCGGCTTCGGTCATCGCCTGAACGACGTGCTGACGCGCTCGCTCGTCATCCGCTATGAGAACATCGACCTGATCGGCGAGCTGAAGGAGCGCACGCGGAGCGCACTCGACGCACGCGCGGCCGCGGAAGCTGCGAACCGAGCGAAAAGCCAGCTGCTCGCGGCGGCGAGCCACGACCTGCGCCAGCCGCTGCACGCGCTCGGTCTTTACGTCGCGGCGCTCGCGGCGCGCGCGCGGGACGCCGAGTGGCGCCCGCTCGTCACCCACGTTGAAGCGGCCGCCAGCGCGCTGGAGATCCAGTTCGCGCAACTCATCGATCTGTCGCGCCTGGACGCCGGCGTGCTCACGCCCGAGCGCGCCGACGTCGCGCTTGCCCCGCTCTTCGCGCGTATTTACGCCGAGTTTGCGCCGCAGGCCACAGCGCGCGGCCTGTCGCTGACGATCGTTCCCACGCGGCTTGCGGTGCACAGCGATGCAGCGCTGCTCGAACGCATCGTCGGCAATCTCGTCGCGAATGGCATTCACTACACCAACCGCGGCGGCGTGCTGCTCGGCGCGCGGCGGCGTGGCAATCGCATCGCGGTCGACGTCGTCGACACGGGCATCGGCATCGCGCCAGGACATCGCCCGCGCATTTTCGAGGAGTTCTATCGGGTGAGGGACGACGCACGATCGGCATCCGCACGCCGCGGCATGGGCCTCGGGCTCGCCATCGTGCGTCGTTTCGCCGACCTGCTTGGACACGAGATCGCGCTTTTATCGCGCGAAGGCGCGGGATCGCGGTTCCGCGTCTTCGTGCCGCGGGCGGTAGCCGCTGCGCCTCGTCCGCAAAGGATTCGACCGACGGCGTCTTGCGTCGACTCCGCTGCCGCGCCTTGGTGTCGAGGACGCGTCGTCGCGGTCGTCGACGACGACGCCGCGACGCTCGACGCGATGCAAACGTTGTTCGAGACCTGGGGTGCTACGGTCGTTTGCGGCGAGGCGATCGACTCGCTGATCGCCGCCCTCGGCGAGGTCGAGCGCTATCCGGACCTGATCGTCGCGGACCTGCGGCTTGCCAACGATTGCTCGGGTATCGACGCGGTGCGCCAACTGCGCCATGAACTCGGCGTGCCGATTCCTGCGATCATCGTTTCCGGGGATACGGGCACGCACGCCGATCGTGAAGCCCGCATCGCCGGAATGATGCTGCTGCCGAAGCCGGTCGTCGGCGCAACGCTTCGCGCGACGGCGCTTGCGCTGATGACGCAGCACGACGTCGCGGTGAGCGCGCCGTAGCGCTTGAAAAGCGGGCACCGCTTCGCGCGTCCGCACGGACGAACCGGCATTCGCCGGCATTGATCAGTCGGTAATCAGCCGCCCTGCGAGTGCCGCTGCAGCATCTTTTCACGGAACTTCTCCATCCGGGCCATCCGCTGTAAAAGCGAGTTCTTCACGACGGCCTTCTGATCGGGCGTGAACGTGCTGTAGACGTTGAGCCACGCATCGCGCACCTGGCCGTGCAGCGCCGCGTTCGCGTTGCGCGCGGCATCTGCGGCCGCGGCGACCGCTGCGAGATCGGGCTCGGGCTTCGCGAGCTCGGCGGCCAGTGTGTCGTGCACCTTCTGCATGTTGGTGCGCGCGGTTTGCCGCGCGGCCTTGCCACCGGCCACCGCGTTGTCCCACGTCGTCTGCTGCGACGTATCGAGGTTCAACTGGCTCTTGAGCGCCACGATGCTCATCACGATGTCGCCGCCGCCGCGATGGCCGTGATGAAACGATTGTGCGAATGCCGCGCCGCTGACGCCGATAATTCCCGCTGCCGCAACAGCGGCGAGCCGTGAACCAATTCGAGTGGTCATGATCTTTAGTTCTCCGAGGAAGTCGATCAATTCGCGCGACCGGCCGTTCCGGCACGTCGATGATGCTTTAGGCGCCATTGTGGGGACGCTCGTTCCTGACGGTCGAAGCCGATTGCAACGGAACATTGCGTCCGTCGCTCGAACGATACAATTGGTTACACGAAGAGGGCAGACGTCGTCTTGCCGCCCCTATCTAATCGTTCGACATGATGAAAGTCACCTCACCCAAGATTCTCGTCGTCGACGATGACGTGCGGCTGCGCGATCTCCTGTCACGGTATCTCACCGAGCAGGGCTTTCAGGTGTCCGCATTGCCGGACACGTCGCAGCTCGACCGCAGGCTGCAGCGCGATCCGCCGCATCTCGTCGTGCTCGACCTGATGCTGCCCGGCGAGGACGGCCTCGCGGCGTGCCGGCGGCTGCGCGGCGCGGGCGAAACCGTGCCGATCATCATGCTGACGGCGAAGGGCGAGGATGTCGACCGGATCGTCGGACTCGAAATGGGCGCGGACGATTATCTGCCGAAGCCATTCAATCCGCGAGAACTCGTCGCGCGCATCCATGCGGTGCTCCGCCGCCACGGTGAGCGCCCGACCCCCGGCGCGCCGACCAGCGAGGGCCGCATTCCATTCGGAGGGCAAACGCTCGATCTCGCCGCGCGCACGCTCGAGCGCGACGGCGAGGTCAAGTCGCTCACGACCGGCGAGTTCTCGCTGATCAAGGTGTTCGCGCGCCATCCCCGGCAACCGCTCGCACGCGAAAAGCTGATGCTGCTCGCGCGCGGGCGCGACCACGAGGTGTTCGACCGTGCGATCGACGTCCAGGTATCGCGCTTGCGCAAGCTCATCGAGCCGGATCCCGCGGCGCCGCGCTACGTCCAGACGGTCTGGGGCTTCGGCTACGTCTATGTGCCCGAAGGCACACCGCCCGATGTAACAACGACGGCGTCCGACGA
Source organism: Pseudomonadota bacterium (assembly GCA_030854685.1). Classification (GTDB taxonomy): domain Bacteria; phylum Pseudomonadota; class Gammaproteobacteria; order Burkholderiales; family Casimicrobiaceae; genus VBCG01. The sequence goes on from JALYSS010000281.1 coordinate 8,718, forward strand.
CGCCAACCATGGCGATAACGCGTGACGCTCTGGCCGCGCTCGCTTTTCGGACGTCTCATCCTGCTGCTGTTCACCGTCGTGGCGCTTGCCGCGCTGACAACGATCCTCGTTTTCAACCGCGACCGAGCGGCGCTGCTTGCGCATCAGTTCAACGACACGAAAGTCGTGCAGTTGAAGGCGCTGCGCGCATCGCTCGAAGGTGCCGACGGACCGTTGCGACGCGAAACGCTGGCCCGGCTCGGCCGCGAATACAGCGTGCGAATCATTCCGGAAAATGAACGGCCGACGATCGGCGTGGCACCGATGGGCGCGACGATGCAAGGGCTGCAAGAGCGCCTGCGCGAGGATCTCGGAGAAGGCACCGAAGTCCGCATGGCGCCTCGCGCACGGCAACTCTTCATTCACGTGCAGGCGGGCAGCGACGGCTACTGGATCGGTTTTCCGCTGCCGCGCCGGTCGCAGGCCGACGACATCCCGACACGGGCGCTCGCCTGGGCGACGACGATCATCGTGCTGCTGCTGCTGGCCGCCTTCGCGTTCGCGCGCTACCTCGCGCGTCCGCTGGGCGAGCTTAAAGCGGCCGTCGAGCGCGTCGGACGTGGCGAAACGCCCACCCCGCTGCCGGAATCCGGCACGTCGGAAATCGCTGCGGTGAATCGAGGGTTCAATGCGATGCTGTCGAACCTGCGCCAGATCGAGCGCGATCGTGCGATCCTGCTTGCCGGCGTCTCGCACGATTTACGCACGCCCCTCGCGCGGCTGCGCCTCGGGATCGAGCTTTTCAAAGCCGATGAAGCGACGCGGACCGGGATGGTGTCCGACATCGAGGAGATGGACCGGATCATCGATCAGTTCCTGGACTTTGCCCGAGACGACGCGGCCACCGCGACTGAGCCGATCGACATTCATGCGGAACTTGCGCTCTGCCTCGATCGGTATGCGCGCACCGGCTGCGACGTCCGTCTTGCTAACGGGCCGCCCGTGATGGTACGGATCAAGCCGACCGCCGCCTCGCGGATCGCGAGCAATCTGATCGACAACGCACTTGCCTACGGTCGGCCTCCGCTCGACGTGGCGGCACTGCAACGGGGTGACGATGCCGTCATCGATGTCGCCGACCGCGGGCCCGGCATTGCGCGCGCGGATGTCGAGCGGCTGAAGCAACCGTTCACGCGTGCGGGCGAAGCTCGGGCGCGCGACGACGGCGCGGCGGGCGCGGGACTCGGGCTCGCGATCGTCGATCGTATCGCGCGGCTCCATGGCGGCAGCTTCGACCTGCTGCCGCGCGAGGGCGGCGGAACGATTGCCCGGGTAACGTTACCCGCGGCCGGCGCGAGTACGGCGTGAGCGTCCGCTGCGCCAACCGCGCAACGACGGCAATGCCGCCATGGTCTCAGGAGTCCGCGGTAACGCTCGGATCGGATCGCGTTCGCGCGGCGCGGCGTCCGATGGCAAAATTGGCATCCGCTGATTCGACGCGCAGGAGAGTACACCCGTGACTGCATCGCCAAGCAATCGCTTCGGCAGCGGCAAGTCGGTCAAGCGCGTCGAGGATGACGCACTCCTGCGCGGCGAAGGCCGCTTCTCCGACAACATGCCGGTGGCGGGACAACTCTACGCGTGCTTCGTGCGCTCGCCACATCCGCACGCCAGTATCACGGGCATTGACACGAAAGCCGCGGCCGCGATGCCCGGGGTCGCCAAAATTCTCACCGGGCGCGATCTGGTCCGCGCTGGCGTCAAACCGATTCCCAACTCAGCCGACTTCAGGCGCGCGGACGGCAAACCGACCGCCGCGCCACTTCATCATGCGTTGGCCGTGGACACGGTACGTTTTACAGGCGAGGCAGTGGCTGCGGTCATTGCGGCAACATCGCTCCAAGCCCGTGACGCCGCGGAGAGGGTCGAGGTGGACTACGAACCGCTGCCGGCGGTTGTCGATACGGCCGCCGCGATCGCACCCGGCGCACCGACGGTGGCGCCGGAAGCGCCCGACAACATCGCGTGCGAGATGCGCCACGGCGATTCCACAGCGTGCGCAGCGGCGTTCAGGCGTGCCGCGCACGTCGTCGCGCTCGATCTCGTCAATCAACGGGTGGCGCCGTGTCCCATCGAGCCGCGCTCGACGCTCGCGACGTATGACGCGGGCACCGGCCATCTCACGCTGCTGGTCAGTTGCCAGACGCCTACCGGCTTGCGGGACGAGTTGTGCGATGCCGTTCTCAACATTCCCAAGGAGCAGGTGCGGGTGGTCGTCGGCGATGTCGGTGGCGGATTCGGGATGAAGACGAGCTTGTATCCGGAGGACATCGTCGTTGCCTTTGCCGCGCGGGAATTGCAGCAACCGGTCCGGTTCACCGCCGAGCGTATGGAGGAGTTTCTGGCGGCCAGCCACGGTCGCGACGTGAGTAGCAAAGCCGAGTTGGCGCTCGACGGCGACGGCCGCATCCTGGCGTTGCGGGTGGCGTCACTGGCGAACGTCGGTGCCTACGCGACGCCGGCGGGTGTCGTCATCCAGCTTCTGATCGGTCCGTGGGTTTCCACGAGCGTCTACGACATCACGACGATCGACATCGGGATCAAAGCGGTGCTCACGCACACGTTGCCGACGGGCCCGTATCGCGGAGCGGGCCGTCCCGAGGCCATCTACATCATCGAGCGCCTGATGGATGCCGCGGCGCGCCAGGTCGGCATCGACCGGATCGAGCTGCGCCGGCGCAACATGATCCGTCCGGAGCAAATGCCGTATACCAACGCGATGGACAAAACCTATGACAGCGGGCAGTTCGCGAAGGTCATGGATGCGGCACTGGCGCTGGCCGACTGGAAAGGCTTTGACGCCCGCGCAGCCGTTGCGAAGCGCCGCGGCAGGCTGCGCGGTCAAGGCATGGCGACGTTTCTCGAATGGACGGGCGCGGACGTTTTCGAGGAAACGGTCAACGTCACGGTGACGGGCGCGGGGCAGATCGAGATCTTTACCGCCGCGCAGGCGATGGGCCAGAGTCTGGCCACGACCTTCACGCAACTTGCCGTCGACGTTTTCGGCGTGCCGGTCGACAGCATCAACGTGCGTTTCGGCGATACCGATCGAGCTACGGGTTTCGGGAGCGCCGGCTCGCGATCGCTGTTCGTGGTTGGGTCGGCCGTGCAAGTCGCCTCCGAACGCACGGTGGCCAAGGCGCACGAGTTGGCGGCGCGGGAACTCGAAGCGGCATTGGGCGATATCGAATACCGCGACGGCGTCTTCAGCATCGCCGGCACCGACCGAGCCATCGGTTTGTTCGATCTGGCGCAACGGCAGGCCGACCAGCGCATCGTCCTGCAATCGACAAGCTCGGTCGGCGCGCCGAGTTGGCCCAACGGTTGCCACATCTGCGAAGTGGAAGTCGATCCGGACACCGGGGCGGTGCAGCTTGACGGCTACTGGTCGGTGAACGATGTCGGCCGCGTGATCAATCCGACGGTCGTGATCGGCCAACTCGAAGGTGGCGCCGCGCAGGGGATCGGCCAGGCGCTGTGCGAACGCTTCGTGTACGACATCGAATCGGGCCAGGCGCTGACGGCGAGCTTTTTGGACTACGCCATTCCTCACGCGGCGATGATCCGCCACTTCGAGATGACGATGGACGAATCGACGCCTTGCCTCACCAATCGCCTGGGCGTGAAGGGCGTGGGCGAGCTCGGCGCCATCGGCGCGACGCCAGCGGTCGTCAACGCAGTGATCGATGCGCTGGCACGGAACGGCTTCGGCCCGCAGGCGCTCACGCTGCAGATGCCGCTTGACGCGGAGCGGGTGTGGCGGGCAATGCGGCGCTGAAACGAGATGTGCAATTGCAACACCCACGGCGGTCCTGCGTCGGTGATTTTTGCGCATCGCTTGCACACGCGTTTCCGGATTCAGGTGTCATATCCGACACGAGTTGACATCGCATGCAGCTCTCAATGCCCGGGAAACTGACACAGCGCGAATACGGGATAGCCGAGCCTCTCCAACTTTTGGCGACCGCCCAGATCAGGGAGATCGACTACGAAGGCGCAGCCGACGACCGATCCGCCGGCCATGCCGATCAGCCTGAGCGCCGCTTCGGCCGTGCCGCCGGTTGCAATGAGGTCGTCGACGAGCAGCACCTGCTCACCGTTCTGAATTCCGTCCCTGTGTACCTCGAGCCGGTCGACGCCGTACTCGAGTTGGTAGTCCTGGCCGAAATTTTCAGCAGGGAGCTTGCCCTGTTTGCGAATCGGCACGAAGCCGACCTTCAGCTTGTAAGCGAGTGCGGCGCCGATGATGAAGCCACGCGATTCGATCGCCGCCACCTTGTCGATCGGACGGTCGAGATACGCTTCACCGAGCGTCTCGACGACCGCGTGGAACGCATCTGCCTGTTTGAGCAGCGTCGTGATGTCGCGGAACATGATGCCCGGCCTGGGAAAGTCGGGTACAGCGCGGATCAGCGTCTCGATATCGATCTCTCGCGTCATGATTGCTCACGCGCGCTATCGATGGCATGCCCCGCTCTGATTCTCCATCGACGCAAGCAGCACCGTTGCGAATGCCGCGATGCCCTCCTCGCGTCCGGTAAAACCGAGCCGCTCGGTCGTCGTCGCCTTCACCGACACCAGCGCGACGTCGCATCCGAGGTCAGCGGCGACGTTGTGGCGCATCACCTCGACGAACGGCGCGAGCTTCGGCGCCTGCGCGATCACGGTCGCATCGACGTTGCCGATGCGGTAACGCTGCGTGAACACCATGCCGGCGACTTCACACAGCAAGCGGCGGCTGTCGGCGCCCTTCCATTTCGGATCGGCGTCCGGAAAGTGTCGGCCGAGATCGCCGAGCGCCAATGCACCGAGCACCGCGTTCGCGATCGCGTGCAGCAGGACGTCGGCGTCGGAGTGGCCCTCAAGCCCCTTGTCATGCGGAATCGTGACGCCGCCGATGATCAGCGGTCGACCCGTCACGAAGGCGTGCGCATCGACGCCGTTGCCGATGCGTAAATTCATGCGCCACCCTGCATCGTCAGGATCGCCGCGGCGAGCGCGAGATCGCCGGGATACGTGACCTTGATGTTGGCCGAGGTGCCGGTAACGAGCCGCGGCATTGCGCACGCACCGGTCGCCGACAGTGCTTCGATCGCCTGCGCATCGTCGGTGCAATCGCGCGCCGTGTCGAGCGCATGCGCGTCGCAAAGGATGCGATAGCGAAACATCTGCGGCGTCTGTGCGAGCCACAATCCAGCGCGATCCTCGGTTCGCATCACGCGCGGCGCGTCGGAGGCCGGCCCGGAGCGCTTCAGCGTATCGGCCAGCGGGAGCGCCAGCAAGCCACCCACCGCATCATCCGCCAGTTCCCGCACGAGCCTCGCGAGCGATTCGCGCGGCACGCAAGGACGCGCCGCATCGTGTACGAGGATCCAGTCATCAGCGCCGCAGGTCCGGGCAAGCGCGCGCAACGCGTTGCGCACCGTCGCCGTGCGCGTAATGCCGCCGCAGCGCAGCGGCTCGACACGGCGCCGCGTTCCGATCAGGCTATCGAAATGCACGTCGTCCGGGGCGAGCACTACCACGATCGTCTCCGCGTCGAGCGTCCCGAGTCGATCGAGCGTGCGCGCCAGCAACGGGATTCCCGCCAGATCAGCATACTGCTTGGGCGGTGTCGCGCCGAATCGCGCGCCGCCACCCGCGGCGGGAACGATGATCCACGTGCGCGCCACTCGACCTTGCGCCGTCAATTCACCGACTTGCCGATGTACTTGTCGAGGAATTCTTCCATCGCCTCGTAGAACGCAAACTGGTTTTCCTCGTTGTGGAAACCGTGCCCCTCGTTATCCTTGACGATGTACGGCACGTCGATGCCGCGCGCCTTCAGTGCGGCAACCATCTGGTCGGATTCTTCCTTGTTGACGCGCGGGTCGCGCGCGCCTTGCGCGATCAGGAGCGGCGCCCTGATCCTGTCCGCGTGGAGTGCCGGAGAAGCGGCTGCCAGCAGCGTCTTGTCCTTCTCGGGATCGCCGACCATTTCATGCATCATGCCGAGGAACGGTTTCCAGTAGGGCGGAATCGTGTTCATGAACGTGAACAGGTTCGACACGCCCACGTAATCGACGCCGCATGCGTAGAGATCCGGGGTTTGCGTGAGTCCCGCGAGCGCCGCATAGCCGCCGTAGCTTCCGCCATAGATGCAGACGCGCTTCGGATCGGCGATGCCTTCCTGCACGAGCCACCGGACCGCGTCGGTGACGTCGTCCTGCATCTTGAAGCCCCACTGCTTGAACGAGGCCTCCCAGAACTTGCGGCCATATCCCGTCGATCCACGATAATTGATCTGCAGCACGGCGTAGCCGCGGCTCGCAAGAAACTGCACTTCCGGGTTGAAGCCCCAGCCATCGCGGGCCCATGGGCCGCCGTGCGGATTGATGATGACCGGAATATTTTTCGGTGCAACGTCCTTCGGCAGCGTCAGGTAGCCATTGACGAGCAATCCGTCGCGCGCCGTGTAGCTGATCGGCTTCATCGCCGCCATGCTGGCTTCGGGCAGCCACGGCGTGACGTCGCCGAGCTTCGTCAGGCGATCGCTCTTTCGATCGTAGAGGTAACGCGCCCCCTGCGTTCGATCGCTGGTCGCCGCGACGATCATCCGCGTCTCGTCGTCGGTGATCGACTGGACGGTCACCTCGTAACCGGGAAGCTTCTGCTCGAGGCGGGCAAAGACCTGCTCGGCGTCCGGGTCGAGATAATGGCGCTCGTTCTTCCATGTCTGGAAGCTGGCGTACGCGGCGCGCTTGCGAGTGCGCGACCATGCCAATCCGCTGACGTCGACGTCGTCACGCGCATACACGACGCGCTCTTCCTTCGCCGTCGCCGGATCGACGAGCACGATCGCCACCTTGTCGCGGCCGATGTTCGAGGCGACATACAATTTGCGGTTGTCCGCCGTGAAGAACTGCGGCGCGAACTGATCGCGAAACGTCGTCGTCAGCACGGGCTTGAACGGGCCCGTAGCGGCATCGCGGTAGAGGTACGTCTGGTTCACGCCGTCGGTCTCGATCGCATAGCGAAGGTGTCCGGCGTGATCGGCCCCCCATGCGGTGATGTTGCCCGGATTTTCGGCGACGAGCGTGAGCTTGGCCGCAGCAAGATCGAGCTCGTAGACATCGAACACTTCCTTCATGCGCTGGTTGAGGCCGACCAGCATCCGGTCCGGAAACTCGACGAGCGGATCGATGATCGTCGCCTTGACGCCGGGGAACGGCGTCACATCCTTCGGTTCACCGCCGCGCCGGTCGACGACGACGATGTGGTCGTTCTCGTCGCCGCCGAAATCCTTCGTGTAAACGACGCGGTCGGCACCCTTCCAGAAATAATCCGGGATGTCGCGATCCTTTTCGGCGGTGATGCGAACAGGCTCGGCTGTGCTGCCCACGGGCTGTACGTAGACGTTCATCCGGCGTTCCCACGGCTGCATGAAGGAGAGCGTCTTACCGTCGCCAGAAATGCGGAAATACGCCCGCTCCGGGTGGCGAAAAAAGTCGCGCATCGGAATCGGGTCGCCCGATTGCCCGAACGCGGCGGGCGTTGCTGCGCCCGGCGACACGACGAGACCGGCGAAGGGAAACAGCTTGTTCATGTTCTTCGTCCTTGCGAGGAGGTATGTCCGGCATTGGATGGCCGGCACGGATTGCGCGTTTTGGATGTGACGCGCAGCGGCTCGAGCGCGGCGCGAATCGCATCCGGCACCGACACCGGCCGTTGGCGTTCCCGGTCGACCCAGACATGGACGAAGCGCCCGGTCGCCGCCGCATCGTCGTCGTGCTGGCGAAAGAGCGCGATTTCGTAGCTGACCGACGAGCGGCCGATCTTCGCGACGCGCAATCCCGCGTCGACGGTTTCGGGAAACGACAGCGGCTTGTGAAAGCGGCACGCCGTCTCGACGACGACGCCGATCGACGGTCCGTGCCGGATGTCGAGGTCTCCGGCACGAATCAGGTGCTCGTTCACCGCCGTATCGAAATACGAGTAGTACGTGGCGTTGTTGACGTGGCCGTAGAGATCGTTGTCCATCCATCGCGTTGGAATGACGAGGAACGCCGGGTAGGCGTCGCGAAACGCGGGCGCCAGCGCCGAGACAGGTTCGGCTTCGCCCGCCGCGCTCATTCGACGGTTTCGCGCCCGCGCACGACGTGCGCATCCGAACCGGTACCTGTGCCGCCTGCGCCGGATGTCAGCGTATCGATCAACTCGATCCAGTGCCGGATGGGAATCCGGGTGCCCGACTCCAGGTGTGTCATGCAACCGATGTTGGCGGTGGCGATGACATCGGGCCGGT
>JALYSS010000116.1 GCA_030854685.1 Pseudomonadota bacterium
GGCCGAGCGGAACGAGCCGCGCAACCGCCGACTCGACCTTGGGTGCCGGCCGAAATGCGCCCGCGGGCACGGTTAACAATCGCGTGATCGCGAAACGCGATTGCAGCATCACCGTCAGCCGCCCGTAATCGGCGGTTCCCGGCGCCGCAATCATCCGTGCGACGACTTCGCGCTGCAGCATCACGTGGATGTCGCGCACCTGGCTCTCATGCGCCGCGAGATGGAACAACAGCGGCGAGCTGATGTTGTACGGCAGGTTGCCGACGACGCGCAGGTTCGGGCCGAGCGTCGCGAAGTCGAACGTCAGCGCATCGGCTTCATGCAGTGCGAAAAGGTCCGGCGCAAAACGCTCGCGCAAGCGCGCTGCGAGATCGCGGTCGATCTCGATTCCCGAAATCCGCTGCGCACGCCCGATCAACGCGCCGGTCAGCGCGCCGAGCCCTGGCCCGATCTCGACGAGATTGTCGCCAGCCCGCGGATCGACCGCATCGACGATGCGCGCGACGTAGTGCGCATCCACAAGGAAGTGCTGGCCGAAACGCTTGCGCGGTGCGTGACCCTGCAACTGCCTTCAGTCCGCCGCGCGCTCGGCGAGCTCGATCGCGAGCTCGACGGCGCCCACCAGGCTGCCGACGTCGGCGCTCTTCGCGAGCGTGGCGTCGACCGCGAGGTCGAGCGCCGTCCCATGATCGACCGACGTGCGGATGAACGGCAGCCCGAGCGTCACGTTGATTCCGTGACCGAAGCTTGCAGCCTTGAGAACGGGCAGGCCCTGGTCGTGATACATCGCGACGATGGCATCGAAACGTCGCGCGACGTCGGGAACGAAAACCGTGTCGGCCGGCAGCGGACCCGTGATATTCGCTCCGCTTGCGCGCGCTGCCGCAACCGCGGGCGCGATCACGTCGATGTCCTCGCGTCCAAGGTGGCCGCTTTCGCCGGCGTGGGGATTGAGGCCGCACACGGCGATCCGGGGTTCGTCGATTCGAAAGCGCATCGCCAATTCGCGCCGGACGATCGCCAGCGTTTCTGCGACGGCCGCTTCGGTGATCGCGTCAGGCACGGCGCGAAGCGGCAGGTGCGTGGTGACGAGCGCGACACGCAGGGCGTCGGCTGCCGCGCCGCTGACGAGCATCATGACGACGCGCGGCGTATGCGTGCGCGCCGCGAAGAATTCGGTATGGCCCATGAACGCGATGCCGGCATCCTGAATTGCGCTTTTCTGCACGGGCCCGGTGACGAGCGCGGCAAACGCGCCGGTCGCACACGCGTCGCAGCCGGCCTCGAGCATCGACAGTACGCTGCGCGCATTGGTCGGGTCTGGGTGGCCCGGCACCGCGGGCGCGGCGAGCGGCTGATGCCAGACTTCGATCGCGCTGCCGAGCGGCGCGAACGCAAGCGGATCGTAGCGGACATAATGCGGCGCGACGCCGATACGACGTGCACGCTCGGCCAGCACCGTTTCATCGCCGAGCACGACGAGCCGCGCGGGAAAGGCGCGCGCCTGGTGTCGCTCGGCCACGCGGGCGACGAGCTCGGGACCGATGCCGGCAGGTTCACCGGCGGTGATCGCGATCGTCGGATGCGCGGTCACGCGAGTCAAAGCGGAAGCACGTTCACCGACGACGGATCGCCGAAGACCTGCGCGTCGACGTTCAGCATCGCGCGCACCGTGTGACCCGCGACGCGATCCTCCTCGATCTTCACCTGCCGGTAGCCGTCGAGCGGTCGGGTCGGCTTGCCGAAGATCCACAGCGCTTCGAGTGGATGGTCCGCACTGATTTCGCCCGTATGTTGCACCGCGCGCCCGAGCGGCAACGCGTAGCCTTCGCGGCCGAACACGGGGAATTGATCGAGCTTGGCCGCATAGCGCAGCACCTGCGACCCGGCGTAACGCGCACGCGTGTTGAGGTCGTACCATGCGCCGGGCGGCAACGCGATGTCGACTTCGCCGCCTTCGCGCAGGATGGGGGCGACCAGCAACGCATCGCCGCACAGGAACTGCGTCTCGAAATCGCGTGCGAGCCGGCTGTCCGGAAACGCGAGCGGCATGGCGCGCGCTACCGGCATTCCCGTTTGCATCGCCTGCGCGATCACCTGCTCGAGATACGGAATCAGCCGATAGCGCAGCGTGAGCCATTTGCGTGCGATGCCTTCTGCTTCGGCGCCGAACGCCCACGGCTCGCGCTCGCCGACGCCGTTCAGTCGCATATGCGAAAAGAACACGGCGACCTGGAGCCACCTGACGAACAGCTCAGGTGACGGCTGCGACGAACCGTAAAAGCCGCCGATGTCCGAGCTGTGATACGGATTGCCGCTCATGCCCCACGACAGTCCGCCGCGTATCGACGCGGCAAGACCTTCCCAATCGCTTTGCGGAGTGCCGCCCCACCCGAGCGGGTAGCGTTGGCTGCCGGCCCAGGCCGCACGGCTCCAGACGATCGGAGGCCCGTCGTGCGGTTGCTGAAAGCGCGCCGTCGCCTCGAACACGCAGCGGTTGTAGAGCAGTGGATAGACGTTGTGCAGACGCGCGCCACTGTCGCCGTTGAACGCGACCGCATCGTCGGGCACCTGCTCGCCGAAATCGCTCTCGATGACGTCGACGCCGTCTTCGAACAGCGGCCCGTGGGCGTCGCGCCACCACGCGAAAGCATCGGGATTGGTGAAATCGACGATGCCGCTGTCAGGCAGCGGCGCCGGCGCATTCACGCGTGGGCTCGAGCCGGCGATCGTCTCCCACGTGAAAACATAGGGATCGCCTTGCGACGTCAGAAGCAGGTACTCCTGCGACGCAAGGTCCTGGAAGAGCGGGGAATCGACGGACACGTACGGATATTCAGAGACGCACACCCTGAGGTTGTGCGCCTTGATCTTCGCGAGCGTGGCCGCGGGATCGTCGAAGCGCTCCGGATCCCACGTGAAATCGAAACGCGTTGCGACGTTCCACGCCGCGCGTCCGTCGAGCGTCAGCACGTCGCAGGGAATCTTGCGCTCGCGCAGGCGCGCGGCGACGGCGATCGCATCGTCGGGCGTCGCGTACGACGCGCGCGAGACCCACAGTCCCAGGCTCCAGCGCGGCACGCCGGCGGGCCGTCCGGTCAATTCTGTATAGCGATCGAGGATCGTGGCGGGAGCTTCCCCGGCGAACACGAAGAGGTCTAGCGCTTCGTCTTCGACCATCACCGCGTAGCTGCGATGCGACCAGTCCGGATGGCCGACGCCGTGCGTCACCATTCCGGGCGTATGGAGGAACGTTCCCCACGCACCGTTGCCGGTACCCGGACTCCATGCGAACGGCGTGTTCTTGTACGCGAGACCGGTGTTGACGCCGAGCGCATCCTGCACTTGCGAATGAATCAGTTGACCGCGCTTGTCGAGCGGGCCGAACTTCTCGCCAAGCCCGTACACCGGCTCGCCGGTGGATAACGCGAACGCCGCGGACCACAAGCCACCCTGTCGCAGCCGGCCGAAAGTCGGCAGGCGCGTGAAACCGCGAAGATGTTCGTCGGTGATCGATCGCAGCACGACGCGGTCGTTCCACAGCAGCCGGATGGAGAGCGGCGAGCCGCCGATCTCGAGCGTCGCGCCTTCGGATGCGAACGTCCACGTTCCCGGCGCTCGCTGCGCGACCGTACAGCCCTTGGCGCGCCCGACGACGATGCCGTAATCCGGCCGGGTATGAGGGCCCACGCGCAGACGGAAGACGCCGGGTCCGAAGCATTCGACGTCGAGGACGTCGCCGCTCGACGTCGCGAACGCCGCACCCGCGGCCGTCGCGCCCAGGCTGTGCGGGACGTCGAGGCGCAGATACTCCGCGGGATCGAGTTGCATCGGATGCCGTCGTCAGCCGCGAAAGCGCGCTTCCGGGATTCCCGGAACGTCGACACGCATCGAAAAAATGCCTCCGGTTTGCGGCAGGCGGGCGAGCTCGGCATCGTCGCGCTTTTGCCGGGCCGTGGTGACGAACAGCGTGCGCAAGTCCGGGCCGCCGAACGCGCCCATCGTGGGGCACATCGCCGGCAGCGGATGCAGCGCGACGATGCTACCGTCGGGTGCGAGCTCTGCGAGCTTGCCGTCGCCGTAAAGCGCGGCCCAGTAATGGCCGGCTCTGTCCACCGTGCCGCCATCGGGGCGCCCGGTTGCGCCGTTCCAATGCGCGAACGCCCGCTCGCGGCTCGGCGTTCCGGTCGCCTCGTCGTAGTCGAATGCGCGAATCGTGCGCGCCGGCGTATCGGAGTGATACATCGTGCCGCGGTCCGGGCTCCAGGCGAGACCGTTGCTGATCGTCATGTTGCCGAAGAGTCGCGTCAGCGTGAAATCGTCATCGAGGCGATACAGCGCGGCGTCATCCGAATCCCGCTTCTCGTTCATCGTGCCGACGACGAAGCGACCCTGCGGATCGCAGCGACCATCGTTGAAGCGATAGCGCGCGGGATCGTAGGGGGCGGCAACGACCTGGCGCTCGAGCGTACCCCGCGCGTCGCACAGCCAGATCCCGCTTCGCAACGCGACGACGAAGCCTCCACTTTCGCGCAGTGCGTAACTGCCGATCGACTCCGGCATTGGCATCGCGACGTTGTCGCCCGTCGCGGGATCGAAGCGGTTGAGCGACGGCGCGTTGATGTCGACCCAGTAGAGCGCCTGCTCGGTGCTCGACCATAACGGGCATTCGCCGAGGCTTGCGCGGATGTCGAGCGCGCACGAAAAGGAATGGGATGCGGCGGTCATTGCGGAAGGAGGCACAGCGGCGACGGACGCCGTGGCAATGCGCATCGTACAAGAAAAGGCCGCACCGGGCGGCAGGATGGGCAAGCCTGTTCCGGCGGCGCCGACCGCCGCGGACCATACGCCGGTCGTTGCATCATCGACGTCGAGCAGGATCCGTGGATCTCGGAACTTGCGAACATTGCACGAACTGGCCCAATATGCGTCCGCCGCAGGCCATGTTGCCGCCGCGGCCAACCATCATCGACGTGAGGAGGGATAGCATGCAGGATCGAGCACGCAACGCTGCGATCGCGGCCGCCCTGGCGGCGTGTCTCGGGATCGCGGCCGGCGCGACGTTCGCAGCCGACGGGAAATCGACCGATTCATCACGCGAGCACGGACGCTACATCGTGATGATCAGCGGCTGCAACGATTGCCACACGCCTGGATTCGCGATGATGGGTGGCAAGGTCGACGAGAAGCACTGGCTGACCGGGGATTCGCTGGGATGGCGCGGCGCATGGGGCACGACGTACCCGGTTAACCTGCGCCTGTACATGCAGACGTTGAGCGAGAAGGAATGGGTCGACAAGGCGCGCCATATGAACGCGCGCCCACCGATGCCGTTCTGGGCGTTGAACACCATGACCGCGGCCGACTTGCGGGCTGTCTATCGCTACATTCGATCGCTGGGACCCCCCGGCGAGCCGGCACCCGCTTACGTGCCGCCCGACCAGGAGCCGAAGCCGCCCTACGTGACGTTCCCCGCACCGCCGAAGTGACGTCTGCGGCGCATCGTCTTGCATACGATGCGCCGCTTTGCTGCCGATCCCGACCTCAGGCGCTTCGAAGGGCGTTGAGATGACCGACCGCTTCATCGAACCCGTGACGCTGCAGGGCGAATACGCCGCGCTCGAGCCGCTCGACGCCGGGCACCTCGATGCCATCCGCGCGGCGGCAGCCGATGGCGAGCTCTGGCGGCTCTGGTACACGTCGGTCCCCGCACCCGACATGACGTCGAAGTGGCTTGCAGCCGCGCTCGATATGCGCGAACGGCTGGGCGCGATGCCGTTCGCCGTGCGCGCCAACCCGAGCGGCGAGATCGTCGGCAGCACGCGTTATTTCAACGTCGATTCGGCGAACCGGCGACTCGAGATCGGTCACACCTGGTATGCGAGGCGCGCGCAGCGAACAGGGATCAACACGCAGTGCAAGCTGCTGCTCCTGACGCACGCATTCGAGGCGCTGCGCTGCATCGCCGTCGAATTCCGGACGCACTGGTTCAACCAGGCTTCGCGCGCGGCAATCGCAAGGCTCGGCGCGAAGCAGGATGGCGTGCTGCGCAACCATCAGCTGATGGCGGACGGCAGCCGGCGCGACACGGTGGTGTTCAGCATCCTCGATAGCGAATGGCTTGGCGTGAAGCGGCACCTGCGCTTCATGCTGGAGCGTCCTCGCGCCGATGATCGCTGACGTCCGGCACGGCAAGGATGTCTTCGGCGACACTTTCCTCGAAGCGCACGCACACGAACGTCCCGATGCCATTCGCAGGCCGCGAAATGGCGACTGCGGCGCCATGCCTATCGGCGCCTTCCTTGACGATCGCAAGGCCGAGCCCCGCCCCGTCACCGCCGATTCCCGCCCCGCGATAGAACCGCTCGAGGACTTTTTCACGTTCGGCCGCAGGAATGCCGATACCGTTGTCCTCGACGCCGAAATACGGGTCGCCCGCGGCGAGGCCACACCGAACGGTGACCGCGCCGCCGGCGGGCGTGTACCGGAGCGCATTGTCGACGAGGTTGTCGAGCATTTCGGCCAGCAGGCCTTCGTCGCCATGGACAGTCGCGGGCGCGAGATCGAAGCCGAGATCGATGTTGCGCGCGATCGCCCTGGGAATCCACTGCGCACCGACGCGTTCGGCAAGCGCGTGCAGGTCGACGTTGGCAAAGTGTTGCGGATCGAGGCTCGCCTGCTCCGCGCGTGCCAGCGCCAGCAGGCGGTTCGTGACCTTGCCCGTGCGCAACACCGCATCGCGCATCTTCCCGAGGGTGGCGCGCAGCGACTCGGAGTTAGTCTCGCGCAGCGCGAGCTCGAGTTGCATCTGCAATCCGGCAAGCGGCGTACGCAGCTGGTGCGCGGCGTCGGCCAGGAAGCGGCGCTGCGATTCGCTGGTCTCGCGAATCCGCTGGAACAGCCGGTTCAGCGCGACGATCGCTGGTCGAACTTCCGACGGCGCATGCGACTCGTCAACCGCGTACAAGTCGTTCGGCGAGCGCTGCTGCAGCTCGTTGCGAAGCTTGCGGAGCGGTGCCAGGCCGTGGCTCACGCCGAACCAGACGAGCCCGACGGCGGCGACGACGACGAGCAGCGACGGCACCAGCGCGGCGAGGATGATTTCCCACACGAGACGATCGCGCTTGTTCGTCGTTTCGGCGACGTACACTTCGAAACCGGCGTGCGAGAGCAACGCGCAGATCCGGATGGCGGTATCGCCGACGGTCGCGCTGTAGAAGACCGGCACGCCGGCCACCAGCCGCTCCGGTGGCGGAGGGGGCAAGTCGCGCGTGCCATCCCCGTACCATTTGCCGGCAGGGCCGCGAACCTGAAAGAAAACGCGATCGGAGCCATCGAAGAGGAGCGCTTCCTGCTCGAGGGGCGAGAGCGTCAACGTCGGGCCGTGCGGCCCTTGCCGCACGTTCTGGACGATGTCCATCGCCGGATCCAGCAGGTCATGATCGTAGGCGTCGTTCGCGACCTTGTAGGCGACGAGCCACGTGACGCAGGCACAGAGAATCATCACGCCGACCAGCGAGACCATCAGCACCTTCAGAAGGCGCGCCTGGATACTGCCGACCGCGTCAGCACTAGGCGCCATTCGGTTGCTCCCACAGGTAGCCGAACCCGCGCACCGTACGGATGACGATGCCGGCGGGCTCGAGCTTCGATCGTAGCCGTGACACGTAGACTTCGACGGTGTTCGGCGCGATCGAGGCGGTCGAATCGCCGATCGTTTGCGCGATCGTGAGCTTCGACAGCGCATGTCCCGATCGGCTCAGGAAAAGCTCGAGCAGCGCCCATTCGCGTGCGGTCAGGTCCACCGGCTTGTCACCGATCTTCGCGCTCCTCGCCGCGATCTCGACTGTCAATCCGCCGACGACGACGCGTGCGGCGAGCCCCGGCTTCGTACGTCGCAGCAGTGCTCGCACGCGCGCCTCGAGCTCCGACAGCGAAAACGGCTTCGTCAGGTAGTCGTCGGCGCCAAGATCGAGCCCGTGGACGCGCTCGTCGACCGCCTCGCGCGCCGAGACGATGAGCACCGGGGTCGCGTCGGAGCGTGCGCGCAGGCGCCGCAGCACTTCGAAGCCGTCGACGTCGGGGAGCCCGATGTCGAGAAGGAGCAGGTCGAAGCGATGCGTGCGCAGCGCGGTGTCCGCGTCCTGACCGCGCCGGGCATGCGCGACGCGGTACCCTTCTTGCTGCAGCGCGCGCATGAGGCTCTCGGCGAGCAGGGGATCGTCTTCGACGACAAGAATGCGCAATGCCGTCCTTAGCGGCGCAGGCCGGTTTTCTCCAGATACGGACGTCCCGTCGGCAAGCGGGGCGTCAATGGAGCGGTTGCGCCAACGACACCGCACTCTTGGCGAACTTGATCACCGAGCCACTGTCTCCATCTCGCGCCGCGTCGCGGGCTCGCTTCAGCACGGCCTGTGCCGTCTGGAATCGGCTTTGCGCGTCGCGCACCGCGATTTCCGCTTGGCCGAGCGCGGTCTCGGCGTCCTGGCTGATATTGGCCGACGAAGTTCCGGGTGTCGCGGTGTTGGCCGCAACGCGGTTGTCGTCAGACGTCTGCGACCGCGGGCGAAAAATGGGCGCAACGATAAGTCCCGCGGGGGTCCGGACCGGGTCCGCGGCGGCCTCCGGCGTGACCGGAGCAGACGCAGTACTTGCCGGGATCGCGGACTTCGCCGCCGCTTTCTGCGGGGCTGCAGCCGCGGCAGGGCGAGTGCCGGCCGGCGGCGGCTGCTCGGATGCGTCGTACGAGCGCAGATTGACGTTGTCATTGACCTTCTGGGTCACCGGCACGCGATAGGTCACGAAATTGCCGCCCTCGAGCCGGGTAACCTCCTTCCATTGAACGGCGTTCGCCTGCGGCTGCCCGCCTCCGGCGGGCGCCATCGTCGAGCATGCGGCCAGAAGGAACGCCGCCCCTGTGATGGTGACGGATGGATTGCGTTTCATGTCGGTTGTCTCCGATGGTGGCGCTCGGTGCGCGTTCATTTGGCCGCGGTCGGCCCTGCTCAAGCGTAGGGCCGGCCTGTCTGGAGTGTCAAGGCCAATTCGGCGCTCGATTTCGTTCATTTCGGCTGCTACCATTCCATTTGCAGAACGCCGATCCAAGCGTTGTCCGCGATGTCATCGAAACGATGCCTGGACGGTTGACGAGCACTTGGTTCACCGCGGTGCGCAAGCCCGCCCAAATCATCAGGAGAGATCATGCCCCACTCGTTGAGCCTCAAGCCGTTTGCGCAATCGCTTCTTGTCGTCGCGCTGGTTGCTACTCCCTGCATTGTCCTCGCGCAAGCCCAGACCGGCACGATGGCCGCCGCGCCCCATGTTTCGCCCCTCGGCGACCTGTCGGAATACCGCACGATTGCCGAGGACGCGCTGAAGATCGCCAAGACCGGCGACCTCGCGGGGGCGCAGAAGCGGATGAAGGAATTCGAGACCGCGTGGGATAACCACGAGGACTCGAACAAGAAGAAGAGCTATAACACCTGGAAAGGCATCGACAATCAGCTGGACTTCACGCTCGACAAGCTGGGCGCCAAGAAGCCGGACGCGGCCGCTAGCGAGAAGGCGTTGGAAAATCTGATCGCGCGCCTTCGTTGATCGAACTCGGCGTCGGCGCATAAGCGCGCCGTGGCTTCTCCTCAGGGCCGCGACACACCGTGGCCCTGAGCTTTTGTACCGCCGTCAATCCGCCGCAGCGGACTCCGCAGGAGCCGGTGAACCCGACCGTCCGCGAGTGAACAGATTGAAGAGCACCGGCATGACGAGCAGCACCAGTGGCAGCGCCACGATCAGGCCGGAAATGATGGCGATGGCCAGCGGCTGCTGCATCTGCGAGCCGCGACCGATCGCGAGCGCCAGCGGCAGCAGCGTCAGGATCGCCGCGAGGGTAGTCATGGTGATCGGCCGCATCCGGTTCTTGCCGGCGGCGATGAGGGCTTCGAGGTGGTCCATCTCTTCCTCGATCTCCCGGTATTCGGAGAAATAGAAGATCGCGATCTCGGTGACCATCCCGATGATCATGGTCATGCCCATGATGGCGGTGATGTTGAGCTCGGTGTTCGTGATGTAGAGTCCGATAAACACCGCCGACATGGCCATGAGCGGAATGAGCATGATGGCGATCGCGATCTGGAAGCGCTCATACAGGTACAGAAGCAACAGGAACACCAGGGCAACGGCACCGGCGAACACCAGCGTCAGTCCCTTGAACGCCTCCTGCTGCTGCCTGTACAGCCCGCCCAGCGTGTAGTAGACGCCCGCCGGCAACATGCCCGGCTGATCCATTACCGCCTGCACGTCGCGGGCGGTGGAGCCAAGGTCGCGGCCCTCGATGCGGGCGGTCACCGAGGCCATGCGCTTGAGGTTTTCGCGCGTGATTTCGGGTTGCCCCGTTTCGACCACGACCTTCGCCACCGCACTCAGGGGAAAGACCTGCCCGGAAGGCGCGCGCAGGACCATGTTATCCAGCTTGGTGGTGTTGGCTCGCACTTCGGTCGGGACCCACACCCGCACTCCGACCGTCTTCGGTCCCTTCTGGATCTGCGTGGCGACCGTACCCTCGAGGTAGCCGTCGAGCAGCGCAGTCAGATCGTTGACGTTGAATCCCAGCGCCGCCGCCTTGGTCCGGTCGATCTCGATGTTCAGCGCGTCGCCCGCCGGGGTGACGCCGCTCCGGACGCCGACCACCCCCTTGATCTTGCCGAGCGCATCCGTGACCTTCTGCGCCAAGGTAATAAGCTGCGCCTGATCGTCGTCGAAGATCTTGACCTGAATCGGCTGCGGCACCTCCGTCAGATCGCCGATCAGATCCTCCATCAGTTGTGCCGTGTCGATATCGAGCGTCGGCACGTCCTGCTTCACCTTGTCGGAGATCTGCTGCATCACGTCGTCGATCGGTTCGCGCGGAAACGGTTTCAGCCGGATGAAGAAATCGCCCGTGTTGGCTTCTGTCACCCCTCCGCCCAGCTGCGCACCCGTGCGCCGCGAATACGTGAGCACGTTGGGGTTGGCGCGGATGACCTGCTCCACCTCGCGCAGCATCCTGTCGGTCTCGGCGAGCGAGGTTCCGGGCGGCGAAACGTAATCCAGCACGAAGCCGCCCTCGTCCTCGTGCGGCATGAATCCGGACCCTACGTTCCTGTACGCCAGATATCCGATCGCCAGCAGCGGCACGATCCCGATCAGGACGAGCGCCGGCCACCGAAGCGTGCGCCGCATGATCCATTCATAGCGCCGGTGCACGGCGCGTGATAGTCGCCCGACATCTTCGTGACTTGCATCCTTTTCGTTCAGCCAGTGGTCCGCGAGGATCGGCACCGCGAGCCACGTGACGATGAAGGAGATGACCAGCGCCCCTCCCATGGTCAGCGACAGCGCCTTGAAGAATGCGCCGGTGACGCCGCCCAGGAACGCGAGCGGGAAGAATATGACAATCGTCGCCGAGGAGGACCCCACCAGCGGCTGGAAAAATTCCCGCGCCGCCAGCATCACCCGGCCCCGATGCTGCTGCGGCGCGCCGCGCAGGCGACGCATGATGTGCTCGATCATAACGACGGCGTCGTCGATGATGAGTCCGACCGCGGCGGCCATTCCGCCCAACGTCATGATGTTGAAGCCCATGCCGAACAGGGAAAGTAGGGTTATCGTCGTTGCGAGCACGGTCGGCACGACGACGATGGATATGATGGTGATCTTGTAATTGCGCAAAAACACGAGCAGCACGATCGCCGCAAGGACGATGCCGATCAGAATCGCGTCGCGCACGCTCTTGGCCGAGTCGGTGACCAGCACGCTCTGGTCGTACCAGGTCGCCACTTTCACACCGGGCGGCAACACCGAGGCGTAAGCCTTCAACGTCGTCTTGATGTCATCGGCAATCTGCACGCTGTTGCCGTCCGGCTGCTGAAAAACATCCATCAGCACCGCATCGTGTCCGTCCGCCGTCACCCGAATGAACTGCGGCACCGTTGCATCGGTTACCTTGGCCACGTCTCCCAACCGCACGAGACCGTTCGGACCGGTCCGTAACACGGTGGCGGCAATTTGGCCGAACGTCTGGTAGCGGCTGTCCGACACGACGAGGTAAAGCTCGTAGTGATCCTCCATGTGCCCGACGGCCTGCTGCACGTTGCCCTGCGCCAGTGCATTCGACACGTCCGTCAGTGTCATTCCATACGCCGCGAGCCTTGCCGGGTCCACGGTCACGCGGTACTCCTCCGGAGTCCCCCCGGTGATGCCGATCTTCGCAACGCCCTTCACCGACGACAGCAACGGCCGCAACTGGTATTGCGCCAGATCATAGAGTTGCGTCAGCGACTGCTTGTCGGACGACAGGCTGTACGAGATCACCGGATCGACCGTCGGGTCCATCCGCTTGGTTTCGACCGTCGTGCCCGCGGGCAGCGTAGGCAGTATCTGCGTCACCGCGGAATTGACCTGCAGTGTCGCCGCCGCCATGTCCCGGCCCCAGCCGAAATCCACCTTGATCTCGGCGCTGCCACGACTCGAGGTCGAACTCAGGTTCAGCACTCCCGGAACATGCCGGATCGCCTCCTCCACCGGTCGCGTCACCAGCGTCACCATCTGATCCGCAGTGCGATCCCCCGAATCAAGCTCGACCGCGACGCGCGGGAAACTCACGTCCGGAAACAGTGTCACGGGTAGCTCGAACGCCGCGATCACCCCTCCGAAAGCGAGGATCGCCAGCAAAAACAGGATCGAGCGGCGATGCGTCTGCAGCCAAAGAGTGAAATTCATTTAGTATTATTCCCTGGGCCTACTTGCCGGGCTGGGCCTTGGTTCCGGCGCTGGCCTCGCGCACTGCCTGGCCGTCCGAGAGCTCATAGTTGCCGAGCGTCACCAGTTTCTGCTTGGGGTCGAGCTTGCCGTCGATGGCGTACACGTCGTCGGTGTCCAGCAGGATCTTGACGTTCACGCGGACCGCCTGGCCGTCGTTGATCTGGTACACGTACGCGCCGTCTTCGTCCGACAGCACCGCTTGCCGCGGCACAACCGAGCCCGTGACGGTCGCCAGCGTGATTACGCCTTTGACGCGCATGCCGGGTAGCAAGCCATTCGAGGCGTTGCCCTCCAGCCGCGCCACGACATCCACCAGGCGCGTTTGGGGATCGATCACGCCGTGTACGCCATCCACGTGACCGTTGACTGCGTGCGC
The DNA here is from genome assembly GCA_030854685.1 of Pseudomonadota bacterium. Classification (GTDB taxonomy): domain Bacteria; phylum Pseudomonadota; class Gammaproteobacteria; order Burkholderiales; family Casimicrobiaceae; genus VBCG01. The sequence continues at coordinate 13,175 of JALYSS010000116.1, forward strand.
GTCACCGAATACCGAGGCTATCTCGACCGGCATGCCGACGTGCACCTTGCCGGCCTGTTCGGGTTCCACCCCCAGCATGACCTGCACGGCCCCGCGTTCCGTGAGTTGCAGCACGGCGCCGCCCTGATCGAGCCGATCTCCCACCTTGGCGGTGACTTCAGTGACCACGGCGTCGGCGGGCGACAGCACCCACTGCGTTGGCTGGCCGGCGCCCACGTCCTCCTGCGCCTTCAGCGTTTGCTGCGCGTCGGATAGCGCCTTCTCGGAGGTGGCGAGTTGCGAATTCGTGGCGAGTTTTTCCTTGAACAACTCCTGCATTCGAGCGAGATCGGCGCGCGCAAATTTAACCGCAGACACGGCCTGCTGATACGTCAAAAGCGTCGCCGCACCGGTGGCGAATTCGAACAGCTTCTGCCCGCGGCGGACCTCCTGGCCGGGACTCACCACCAGTTTCGCCACCTGTCCTGCACGTGGCACCACGACGTGAACCGTGTTGCCGGTGTCGGGTTGCACCGTTCCGTAAGTCGTCATCTGTACCGGCAGCGTTTTCTGCGTCAGCGTCGCCGTCTGAACGAGGATGGTGCTGCTCTTTCTGCCGCCGCTATCATCAGCAGCGAGCGCGGGACGAAGTCCGATCCCAAGGATTCCCAGCGCCACCATAATGGGCAACAAGAATTTTCTGTTCACTGTCTCGTCCTCTAGTATTGGTCGGCGGTCCTCACCGGTAGCTCGCTGCCGATCAGTGTCTGCAACGCGATGTCCTGCTCCAGGATCGACTCCTCGAGCTTGATGATCTCGATATTTTTTGCCAAAACGCCGGAGCGGAGGTTGGCATAGCCCAGCTCGTCCAGATTGCCCGCCTGGAAAGCGGCATCCGCATGCGTCGCAGCCGCCTTGAGATCCACCAGTGTGACGTTCGCCTCCTGCAGTTGGCGCTGCAGCAGTGGTTCGTTCAGCAGGATCACCTGGATGCTCCGGTAGGCCGTGTTGAGCCGGGACTGGAAATCATCGTAAAGCTTCTGGCGGGTCGCGAGTGCGACGGCGATGTTGCCGCGATTGCGGTCGAACAACGGAATACTGAAGTTCACCAGCGTGCCGGTGCTGTACACGCGGCTTGAGTCGCGTTGTCGATTCAAACCGATCGTGATGTCTGGAAACTGCTGGAGGATCGCCGCCCGGTAGGTCTGGTCCTGGCTCGCATACCCCGCCTTCAGCGCCAGCAGGTCGGGACGTCGCGCGGGCAGCTCGGGCAGTATCGCGTGTACCTTGGCGTCGTCGAGCAACGGCAATTGCGTCGGACCCGTCAAGTCGAGCTTGACGGACGGGTTGATGTTCAGCAGCGCGGCGAGCTGCGCATGGACGTTGTTGAGATCGGTCTCGGTGCTGTGGATCTGTACCTGTACAGCCGCCAGCGCCGACAGGTCCGCGATCGCAACGTCGGCCGTGGTGAGGCCTTTCGCCAGCGCCGCTTGCGTGTGATCGTAGCGCGACTGCACGAGGTCGCGGTTCTCCTGCAGTACCTTGAGCAACCGTTCGTTCGTGATGCTTTGCGCAAACAAAACGCGCGCCTGCGCCACGACCTGCCATTCCAGCCAAAGGAGGTTGAGATCGGTCTGCCGGGCGGCAGCTTCAGCGGCCTTGCGCTTCACCGGCCCGATGATGAGCGAGCCAACATCGAAGCTGAGACCGAAATTGAATGCGTAATTATCGCTGCCCGGCACCTTCGGGCCCGGCCGGTCGACCTCGGACGTGAATTGCGGATCGGGTAGCAGGCCCGCCGCGAACGCCTGCGCGTGTGCCACGTGGGCGTCGTCCCGCGCCAGCCTGAGATCCGGATCGTTGACGACCGCGAGGATCGCCACGTCCGTCATGTCGAGGCCTTGACCGGGGGCGAAAGGATGGGCACGTAACTCCGGCAGCGGCATCGCGCTGGTGTCGATGGTGACGTGCGGTACGGCCTCAAGCATGCTCGGGCTCAGCTCGAGTGGCTTGGGCTGGTAACTCGCGCAACCGGCCAGCCCGGCCAGCACCGTCGCTCCAACTAGAAATTGCAGCCTCATCACGATCTCCGACAGACTCCCGCACGCCGCGGGACGGTTCCGGAGCAGCGCTGCGCGGTTGATGCACGAGGTTCGCATCGTCGCGCGACACCAATTCACGGAGACATCCGGCATCGATTCGACGGGCGCAGAACGAACGGCCTTGAAGGCATGCGCAGGCACGGATGCCTGGCAAGCCAAAAAACGGGGCGGTGGAAGCCGCCCCGTTCCCCGGTGACGCGAGTTGACGCGCTACGCGGATCGCACCACGATATTCAGGCTAAGGTGGCAATGCGATGGCCAAGTTCCCTTCACGAGCGCATTCAGGCGGCGTCAGAAGTTGTACACCCCCGTGAACTGATAGCGCTCCATCGTGCCGTGATCCTCCTGTCCGGGTGGAATGAAACCGCCGACCTGACGCCTGCCCCAACTGGTTTCGATGCCGAACGTGGTGTTGGGCACTGGATGCCAGATCAAATTGAGGTGCAGTGACTGGGACTGGCGCGTGAGTTGCGCGCCATCGGCGACCAGTTGGTCGACGTCCTTGAGATCGGTCTTCTCCCAACCGTAGACCAGGTTGGTTTCCCATTGATCACCCGGCCAGAAATGCTCATACCCGATGAATCCGCCCGCTGACGTCATCAGGTCGAGCTGGTGAGTGTTGTCGTTCAGGATGGCGCCGTTAAACAGCAGGTCCTGCAGGTAGCGCCCGATCCCCGGGCCGCCCTGGAACGCGAAGAACAGCTGGTCGTTGCCCAGTACCGGCGAAAGCTGATTCATGTTGACGACCGCGGAGGCGCCCAGCCCGTAGCCCCACTTGTCGGTCTTGACCACCTGGTCGGTCGGCACCCCGATGACGCCGGTATCGACCGAGATCTTGCGAGCAACCGCCTGGAATGACACGTGGCCAAAGTCGGCGTCATGCTCCCAGCGCCCGATCACGTCCGGGAACTTCGCCAATTGGCTCGGACCATTCTGGCACGGCGTCACGCGGCCAACCGAACATCCACCGGGATCGGCGGTCTGGCCATCCTGGTCGACGTTGGTGGTGTTGCCGTTGTACAGTCCGGCGGGACTGAAGAAGTCGCCGGTCGGGTTTTCCACGGAAACCATGAATTGGTTGGCCGTCGTACCCTCTCCCTTGACGACGTGCGTCCAGCGCAATTGCGGCTGCCGGAGGAACACCTGTCCGGCCGGACCGTTGAAGTCCAGCACGTTCGGCCCCGCAGCCGTGTCCTGGAAGGTTGTCCAGTCCTGGCCGAAGGTCCACTCGCCCAGGGACGCGTACGCATTGCGAAGGCGCATCGCGTAGGAGTTCGAGATGTTCGTGTTGCCCTGCGTCGACAGGTAGAAGTCCGTCGACAGGTGGGACATCAGGTCGCCATAGGGCGTCGGCGTATGCGTCTCGATGTACAGGTAGCTCTGCTTCGCATTCGCCTGAACGTTGCCATGCCGGTCACTGCCGGGCGCGCCGTTCATCGGGATCGCGCTGAAGTCGGTCTGCGGTCCCACCGACTGCTTGCGGTCGTAGATCGCATCGAGCTTGATGTGACCGGAAACTGTCATCCAGGTATCGGTACCCGGAAGCTGCCAGAAGCCCGGGTGGTCATTATTGACCGGTCCGCCCGTTTTCTGCAGCGTGTCCGCGGCAGCCTGGGCATTGTTAACCTGCGCCTGCAGGTCCTGGATTTGCTTCTGCAGCGTCTGGATCTGCGTCTGCATATCCTTCAAATCCGGCGATTGCGCCGCCGCTGGCGTGACCGCTGCGATCTGCAGCAGCGCGACCGACGTGATTCCCGCCAGCGTTGCGAGCCTGTGCCCGGTGCTCATTGGTCCGCTCCTCTCATTGATGTGCTTCGACTCTAGTTTTTCGTATGCATGCAAGCTCGCCGCCCGACGCCCGCGGGACGACCGTGTCGGGGCGCCGGGCTACTCGTTGGCGTAGACGCCGATACAGCCGTGGGTGCAGGACAAGCCCTTTGCCGGATTGTTGTCGAAGGGCTTGCTGTTGGCCTCCATCGGCAGATACACGTGATGACTGTGCTCATTCACCGCCACGGCGTGAGTCTTCGGCGCCGTCTCGGGACTCGCGACCAGCTTGTGCGTCCGCGCATCGATCACGCCGAGCACCGAGCCCTTCGAGCCTCTCCGTGAGCCGAGGAAGTACGTGTGCGTGACCGAATCGTAAGCGGTCTGGTCCGTGCCTCCGAGAATGCCGGTCTGGTCGACGTGCCCGTCCTTGAGGCTGATGATGTCGGTGTAATTCTTGGCATCGCAGCCGACCAGGATTTCATCCTGCTCCATGTTGAGCGATATACCGCCGGCCTCGCACTCATCACCCTTCGGGAGCGGATATTTCTTCACCACTTCCTTGGTCGTGGGATTAATTGCGTAGACGGCTCCCGGTCCATGGAACACTTCCGGCAGGGCGAGGTAGAAGAGATCGGTGCGCGGGTCCCAAGCTGCGCCTTCCAGACCGGCGGTTGCTTCGTGCATCAGTACCTCGTTCTTCGCGAGCTTCATCGATTTGGTGTCGATCCAGCACAGGTACGGGACGGCCGTGTCCGCGGACTCGCCCATCAAGACATGATTCTTGGGATCGTAGGCCGCACCGTCGATGCGCACGTTGGGCCCCTTGCAGTTGAATTCCTCGATGATCTTGCCGCTATCCGCCGCGAGGGCCTTTATGTTGCTGGGCGCATCCGTAACCCAGAGCACGTCTCCCTCGCGATAGGCGATGTTCGGTCCGGAAGTCTCGGGCTTGTTGTAGACGCCCCGGAACCCGCCGTAACGTCGTACGAACGTATCGCTGTTCGTGTCGATGACGTCGACCCCCCTGTTGGAACGGTCGGAGACGTACATAAGCCCATTCCCCTGATCCAGGGTACTGAAGTCCACCACATTGATCGGAGCGCCGGGAACCTGAATCGTCTTGATCAGGTGCCAATCAGCCGCCTGGACTGTGAGCGTCACGCCCAAGGCAGCCGCACTCGCTGTGAACAGCGTAAGTAGCTTGCGCTTCGATTTCATAGGATGGGCCTCCATATACAGTTATTTGTCAGTCGAACGATTTTTCTGATTTGCATTTCGAAGCGCAGGTGTGCCGAATGGAACACGGATTACGGATTGCCGCGCGCAACTCGGCGCTGCTCATGCCATTCCCGCACAACGCACCTTTAAGGTGATCCGTGCGCCGGCGAAGGGCAACGCGGCGCGAACGCGCCATGGACGAACGGAGGCTTCGAAGTGCCGGGACGCAACACAATCCACCCAAGCCTTGCGAAGGACTGACGGCAAGCTGTCAATTTCCTGACGAACGCGCGTGCGCGAGGTCACGAGCAGGAACCGGAGTGCGGCGTCGCGAGCGATCGCGGATCCGCCCGGGTCGCGCTCGTATCGCGCGTCGCACGCACACTACTCCGCGCGCCTCGGAGGAGGAACCGGCGCGCGGTTGGGGGGAGGGCCGCAAGTCCCAGGTGATGCATCCCGCTTCAAATGCGATCCGTCAAGCGACCAAGGGCAACGCGGTGCGAACGCGCTGCGGAGGAACGCAGCCGTCGAAGTGCAAAGTCGCGACACAATCTGCGCAAGGCTTGCGAATGGCTGATAGCATCCTGTCGTTTCGCTGACGATTCGACGGTGCGGCGCCCGGCGCACGCAAAAAAAGGCCGCGGAACCCGCGGCCTTCTGGCTGGGGCCGGGTTTCGTCGGCCTCCGCTCTTCCTGCGTTCAGCCGACCCGAACCGGCACGAAAATCTTCTGGCCGTTGCGCTCTATCAGCAGGGCGATGTGGTCACCCGCCTTGTCGATCTGGCGCTTCAGCTGCTCGATCGTCGCCACTTTCGACGCGCCGACGCTGACGATAACGTCACCCGGCTGGATGCCGGCACGTGCAGCCGGACCGGTCGCATTTTCGACCAGCAGGCCGTCGTGGCCGATTTCGGTCTTCTCGTCGTCGGTCAGCGGCCGCACCGCAACGCCGAGCTTTCCCTGCCCTTGCGCGGAATGGCCCGCGCTCGCGACCTTCGCATTGTCGTCGAACGATCCGATGGTCGCGGCGAGCGCCACCGGCTTGCCGGCACGCCATACGTCGACGTTGATCTTCGTCCCCGGCGCCATGTTGCCGATGCTGCTCGTGACGTCGGTGCTGTCGGTGACCGCCACGTTGTCGATCTTGCGGATGATGTCGCCTGCCTTGAAGCCTGCCTTGTCAGCCGGGCTGTCCTTCTCGACGGTGCCGACGAGCGCGCCGTCCGAATCGGGAAGATTGAAGCTCTCGGCGAGCGACTGGTCAAGTCCCTGGATGCCGATGCCGAGACGGCCGTGGTTGACCTTGCCGTGCGCCTTCAGCTGCTGCGCGACGTTCTCGGCAACGCTCGCAGGGATGGCGAACGACAGGCCCATGAAGCCGCCCGAGCGACTGTAGATCTGCGAATTGACGCCGACGAGTTGGCCGGCGGCATTGAGCAGCGGACCGCCCGAATTGCCGGGATTGACCGCGACGTCGGTCTGGATGAACGGGGTCATCTGGCCGCCCGGCAACGCACGATGCACGCCGCTGACGATGCCGGCTGTCACGCTGTTCTCGAAGCCGAACGGCGAGCCGATCGCGATTACCCATTCACCCTGCCGCGCCGGCGCCGGATTCGACAGGTCGAGCGCGGGGAGCGGCTTCTTCGATTCGATCTTGATGAGCGCGATGTCGGTGCGCTTGTCGGCGCCGATCACTTTCGCGGTGAATTCACGCCGGTCGGTCAACTTGACCGTCACCTCGCTCGCATCGTCGACGACGTGCGCGTTGGTGACGATGTAGCCGTCCGGGCTGACGATAAAGCCCGAGCCGACGCCGCGCGACGGAACCGCGCGCGGCTGGATATTCATGCCCCCGTTCGGCATGCCGAAGCGCTTCAGGAATTCGTTCATCGGATTGTCTTCGTCCTCGGAATCCAATCCGGTGGTTTTCGTCGTGCCGATCGTGCTGATGTTGACAACGGCGGGACCGTCACGATCGACGAGTGCGGTGAAATCGGGGAGCCGAGCCGCGGCGGTCGAGGCAACCGGCGACGAAACGGCAGGCTGCGTAACCGCCGCGTTCGCGAGCGACAGCGCTGGCGTGTCGAGCCTGTTGTAACCGGCGCCGACGGCGAGGCCGAAGCCCGCGGCCGCAAGCGCTACCGTGATCTGCTTCATACGGAATTTCGCGTGCATCGATGCACTCCTTGGAAAACGAGGCCCGCTGGGGATGCGAGGCCGGTAGCGTCAATATACGGACGCGCGCTTAACGTCACCTTAAGAGACGGAAGCTTCGTCGGGAAAACGCACGCGGACGACGAGACCGGAGCCTTCCGCCGGCGTATCGAGGGTGATCGTGGCCTGATGCGCGTCGGCGATCCGCTTCACGATCGACAAGCCGAGTCCGCTGCCGGATTCCTCGTTGACCTCGCCACGGTAAAAACGGTCGAACACGCGCTCGCGCGCATCGGGCGGAATGCCGGGACCGGTGTCCGCGACGCTCAACGTCGCTCCGCTCGCGTCGCGGTCAACTGTGACGTCGATGCGTCCGTCGCGCGGCGTGTAGCGGAGCGCGTTGTCGA
>JALYSS010000128.1 GCA_030854685.1 Pseudomonadota bacterium
GAAGTGATCCGCATCGCCAATGCGCGCGGCGGCGAGGGATTCGTCGCGGTGTCCGGGGAAGCGCGCAGGAAGTTCTGGCTCGACCGCTCGCGCACGGCGGCGATCGCGAAGCACACGAACGCATTCAAGATCAACGAGGACGTCGTCATCCCGCTCGAGCGGCTTGGCGATTACACCGACGGCGTCGAACGGCTCAACATCGAGATGTCGACTCGCAACAAGTTGAAGCTCGCCGACCGGCTCGCGGCATTCCTGGCGAACCCCGACGCCGAACACCTGTGGCGGCCGGGCAGCGAGGCGCGACCCACCGGCGAACAACTCGAGGCAGCACTCGAAGAGGCACGCATGCTCGTGACGGCGGTGCGCGCGCGCTGGCAGGACCTTTTCGAGCGCATCGACGCCACGTTTCGCGACCTGCAGAGCCACGCAATCGTCGTCTCGTGGAAGACCGGGCTCAAGGAACCGCTCGAACGGATTTTCGCGGGCCGCACGTTCGCGCCGCTGCTTGCCCGATGCACGGAAATTCACCGCGAGGTTTTGCGCAGCCGCGTGTTCATCGCGCTGCACATGCACGCGGGCGACGGCAACGTGCATACGAACATTCCCGTGAACTCGGATGATTACGTAATGCTCAAGGAGGCGAACGCCGCGGTCGCGCGCGTGATGGCGCTCGCCCGAGAATTGAACGGCGTGATTTCCGGCGAGCACGGCATCGGCATCACCAAGCTCGAATTCCTGAAGGACGAGGAGCTGGCGCCGTTCGCCGATTACAAGCGGCGCGTCGATCCCGAAGGCCGCTTCAATCGCGGCAAGCTGCAGCGGTCGTCGGTGCTTCCGGCCGATCTCACCAACGCGTACACGCCGTCCTTTTCGCTGATCGGCCATGAAAGCCTGATCCTCGAGCAGAGCGCGATCGGGGAAATCCTCGACTCGATCAAGGATTGCCTGCGCTGCGGCAAGTGCAAGGCGCCGTGTGCGACGCACTCACCGCGCGCGAACCTGCTCTACAGCCCGCGCAACAAGATCCTCGCGGTGTCGCTGCTGACCGAGGCGTTCCTGTACGAGGAGCAGACACGGCGCGGCGTGTCGCTGCGCCACTTCGACGAATTCGGCGACGTCGCCGATCACTGCACGATCTGCCACAAGTGCCTGAATCCCTGTCCGGTGGACATCGATTTCGGCGACGTGTCGATCGCAATGCGCAACCTCCTGCGGCGCGAGGGCAAGCGGAAATTCAACATCGGCACGGCGGCATCGATGTTCTTCCTGAACGCGACCGACCCGGCGACGATCAGGCTCGCCAAGACGATGATGATCGACCTCGGCTATCGCGCGCAGCGGCTCGCGTATGCAGTCGTGAAGAAAGCCGGACTCGCGCGCGCGCAAACCGCCCGCCCGCCTGCGACGACGGGCCGCGCGCCGGTGAAGGCGCAGGTGATCCACTTCTTCAACAAGCCGATGCCGGCAGGTGTTCCCAAGCGCACCGCACGGGCGCTCCTCGATGTCGAGGATCCGACGATCATCCCGATCATCCGCGATCCGGCGAAGGTCACCGAGGATTCCGATGCCGTGTTCTACTTTCCGGGTTGCGGCTCCGAGCGGCTGTTCTCGCAGGTCGGCCTCGCGACGCAGGCGATGCTCTACCACGTCGGCGCGCAGTGCGTGCTGCCGCCCGGGTACCTGTGCTGCGGCTATCCGCAGACCGCGGCGGGCAACCACGACAAGGGCCAGGAGATCATCACCGACAACCGCGTGCTGTTCCATCGCGTCGCGAACACGCTCAACTACCTCGACATCAAGACGGTGATCGTCTCCTGCGGAACCTGCCTCGACCAGCTGCAGAAATACGAGTTCGAGAAGATCTTTCCCGGCTGCCGGCTGCTCGACATCCACGAGTACCTGCTCGAGAAGGGCGTGCGGCTCGAAGGCGTCGGCGGCGTCCGTTACATGTACCACGACCCGTGCCATACGCCGATGAAGGTCTACAACCCGCTTTCGGTCGTCAGCGAATTGATGGGCGTCGATGTCCCGTTGAACGATCGTTGTTGCGGCGAGTCGGGAACCCTCGCGATGACGCGGCCGGACATCTCGACGCAGGTGCGCTTTCGCAAGGAGAATGAAATGCGCGCCGGTGCGGATGCGCTGCGTGCTGACGGCTTCGAGGGCAAGGTGAAGGTACTGACGTCGTGTCCGTCGTGCCTGCAAGGCCTTTCGCGCTTCAGCGACGATGCGGGAACGGATGCCGACTACATCGTCGTGGAACTGGCGAAGCACTTGCTCGGCGAATCGTGGATGGCCGACTATGTCGCGAAGGCCAATCATGGCGGCATCGAGCGCGTGCTGGTGTAGAGCCCTTTCACTGCGCCGTGACCGCGACCCGGCTCGGCGGACAGAGCGGGTGGCGATAAAGCGTGAGATGTCCATTGATCGCCGCGTCCGCGATCGCCGGCGCGGCCGGCGACATGACGTCCGGGCCTGAATAAACCAGCAATGGCGTCGCGAGCGCGATCGCCAGATAAAGGATCGAGATCCACTTCGACACGCGCGTCGATTGCTCCTCCGCACGCGAGTAATCCGACTCCGGACAATCGCCTGGCGGCGTTTCCGGATCGTTGCCTGGGTTTGTATGCGATGTCATCGTGCACGCCTGCCGGCCCTGCGTTTCGCCGTCGACCTCGGCTTTCTAAAAAATACCCGCGGAAACCGCTCGCCGTCGTCCGGGTGCAGTTGTTCGAGCCTGTCGCCGCGGGTGGAGGTAAGGTGTCGGTCGGGTCGCGCCCTGACGAAATGACGTGAGTCCGATGCGTTGCAGATTAATGCCTGCGGGCGGAGTGCCGCAGCGGAGTAATCCGCGTGTGGGATGTCGAATAATCGCGGCGCTGCCGCCGATGGGTCCGGGCACGGCCTCGGCGTTGGGGGAAACATCTGCTTTTGCGACCCGTATTTGCCGCTGGTCGGCTCGGCCCCGCCTCGTGTGTCTACCGGTCGGCCGTCTATGCTATAAGCATGAAAGTGCGCCGGTTTATGGGTGTATGCTCGTCATCGACGCGTTTGCTGTCTCTTGAGATGGTTTCGTCCGAGGCACAGCGAGCGGGCGCCGCCTCGAGACGTTTGCCGGAGAATTGCAATGCAGGACATCGCCGTCGAGCCGGTCTCCGCCGCGGAAGCAACCGGCCCACCGGAGATGCCGCCGCCGGAATTGCGCGAACTCGCGTTCACCGACGCGCTCAGCGCCGCGCAATGGATGAAGTCGTTGCCGCTATCCGCCGTCGCGCAGGCTTACGACGCGCTGCTGGGCCAGCTGCAGGCGCTCACCGCCTCCGAAATCGGTCCACGTGATCGCGCGACGATTGCCGAGCTCGCACGCGAACCCGTTGCGCATCTGCACACCGAACTCGCGCGCCGCTACGCGGGTCGGCCACAGCCACTCGACGAACGCGAAGCCGAGGCGGCCGACCAGGCGATCGCGTTGTGGCAGGCGCTCTGGATCCAGTATTCGGTGTGCCTGCGACCGCTGCTCGAGGGCAGCACCGAGCTCAAAGGCGTCAAGGCGAAGCTCCTGCAGCGCGCGCTCTACGTCGGCAAGCAGCTGATCGTCGCGCACGGGCTTGCGCGGCGCGTGCCGTCCGCCGAGCTCTGGCAGGAGCTCCACGCGTATTACCGGCTCGCCGAAATGCTCGATTGCACGATGGCCGCGGTGTCCGATCATCTGATGCCCGACGCGGAAGGGCTGTCCTGCTATTCGACGTACAGCCACGCGTTGTTGATGGCCCTCGCCGATCCGTATGCGCTAAGCGTGCGCCAGATCGAGCTCACCGATCGGTGGCTCGGCCAATGGGCGCGCAAGGTGTTCCCGTATGCGAAGCAGCGTGAGAGCGAAGGGCCGGTCATCATCGTCGACCTCGAAGGTATCCATGGCGCCGTGCTCGCCGGCGCGGCCACGGCTACGCAAGGCGCCTCGGTGCGCTTTGGTTACCCGGCGAAGCTCTCGACGAGCGTCCGCGGACGCGTCAAGCGTCTGGCGAGCGGTACGACACCGGGCGAGTTGCAACTCGGCGACGATGTCTCGGCCGAGGCTGCGACGGCGCTGTTGACGCATCTCGATGCCCGATGGCAGCAGGTGCCCGCGAGCGGGCAGCGCAAGCGGTCGACTGCCGTGGAAATGGCGGCGGGCGGCATCGAATCGGCCTATCTACGCGTCGGTGGACACTCGTTCAGGCGCGTGGATCCGTTGGGCCGCGACGTCGATACGACGAAGTACCTGCAGACGGTCGGTGGCATTTCGGATTTCGATCGTCGCAAGGACGAGGCGGAGCGTAACTGGCCGTGGGAAAAATGGTACGGGGTCTGCGAGTGGCGCGAAGCGTCGATCAAGCACCAGGGTGGCGGCGCTTATCACTGGTTCCTGGATGAACTGGTCGTTGTTCGCGACGAGGGCCAGATGCGGCTCGGCCATGTCTCGCGCGTGGCCGTCGAGGCGGACGGCGCGATCGCGCTGTCGCTCAAGTTGTGGCCGGGGGATCCGAAGGTCTACGCCGTGCGTCTCGTCAATCCCAATCGCACCGAGGAGCCGCCCGTCGCGGCGCTGATACTCACCGAGACGCCCGAGGAGCCGACGACGCTGGTGTTGTCGCCGCGCGCGTTCATCCCCAACCGGATCATGCGTTGCGACGAGCCCGGGCCGACGCGCAAATTCAAGTTGACGCACATCGTGCAGCGCGGCGGCGACTTCGAGCGCGTCGCGTTCGAGGCGGTGGATCCGGACTTCTAAATCGGTGTCGGAGGTGTAACTCGATTTAGCTGCTCCTATAATGGAGCATGGCCAATCGACTCGCGGGCGCGACGAGCCCGTATCTACGCCAGCACGCGCACAACCCCGTCGCCTGGCATCCGTGGGGTGAGGAAGCGCTCACACTCGCGAAGACCGGGAACAGGCCTATCCTGCTTTCGATCGGCTACTCGGCGTGTCATTGGTGCCACGTGATGGCGCACGAGTCGTTCGAAGATCCGGCGGTCGCCGCGGCGATGAACACGAACTTCGTGAGCATCAAGGTCGATCGCGAGGAACGCCCGGATCTCGACCAGATCTACCAGACCGCGCACGCGCTGATGACGCGCCGCTCGGGCGGTTGGCCGCTTACGATGTTCCTGACGCCCGACGGCGCCCCGTATTTCGCCGGCACGTACTTCCCGAAATTGTCACGCTCCGGGATGCCCGGCTTCCTCGACATCCTGCCGCGAATCGCCGCCGCGTATCACGAGCAGGGTCCGGCGATTGCCGAACAAAGCGGACGACTTGCCCGCGCGCTCGATGCGCTCGAGCCGACCGAGACCACCGACGAGTTGCCGTCGCAGGCGCCCGCCCGTGAACTCGAGGTGCTCAAGCAACGGTTCGATCGCGTCGACGGCGGATTCGGCGGCGCACCCAAATTTCCGCACGCAGCCGAACTCGAATTCTGCCTGCGCGAATGGAAGCTGCGCGGTGACGACGAGGCGCGGATCGTCGTGCGCACGTCGCTCGCCCGGATGGCGCAAGGCGGCATCTTCGATCAGTTGGGTGGCGGCTTCTGCCGGTACAGCGTCGATGCGCAGTGGTCGATTCCGCATTTCGAGAAAATGCTCTACGACAATGCCGCGCTCCTCGCGCTTTGCGCGGACATGTCCCGGGCGAGCGGTGAGCCGATGTTCGCCGCTGTCGCGAGCGAGATCGTCGGTTGGCTCGTGCGCGAGATGCGCTCGCCGGACGGCGCTTTCTATTCGAGCCTCGACGCGGACAGCGAAGGCGAGGAAGGCAAGTTCTACGTTTGGACGCGCGAAGAGGCGCGGGCGGTCATCGCCGACGATGAATGGACAGCCGCGAGTCTTTATTACGGCCTCGACGGTCCGCCGAATTTCGAGGACCACGCGTGGAACCTGCGGGTGGTCAATCCGGTGGATGAGGTCGCGTCGCGTCTCGGTACGACGCCTTCCTATGTCGAAGCGCGCCTCGCCAGTGCGCGCGCAGCGCTGTTCGCCAGGCGCGAACAGCGCGTGCGGCCTGGTCGCGACGACAAAATACTGACGTCGTGGAATGCATTGTTGATCGCAGCCCTTGCCCGCGCGTCGCGCGCGCTGGACCAGCCGGCGTGGGCCGATCTCGCGTTCGAAGCGCTCGACACGCTCGTCGCTACCGCGTGGCGCGACGGACGTCTGTACGCGTCCCGCCATGGCGACGACGTAGCGTTGAACGCGTATCTCGACGATTACGCGTTCCTGCTGGCGGCGTTGCTCGAGGCAATGCAGACCCGTTTTCGACGGCAGGACTGGGCGCTGGCGCTGGCACTCGCCGAGCAGTTGCTCGATCGATTCGAGGATCGCGAGCGAGGTGGATTCTGGTTCACGAGCCACGATCACGAGCGTCTTTATCACCGCACGAAACCGGTGCACGACAATGCAACGCCGTCGGGCAACGGCGTTGCCGCCCAGTCGCTTATCGTGCTCGGACACCTCGCCGCCGAGCCTCGCTACATCGAAGCGGCCGAACGAGCCGCGAAACTCTTTGCGAAAGGGCTTGCCGAATCGGGAGGCGCGCAATCGACGCTGCTCGTGGCACTCGAGCGCCTGCTCGTCCCACCTGCAACGGTCGTGCTTGCCGGCGATCCCGGCGAAACGCGCACCTGGCAGAAGTCGCTCGAGCGGGAGTATCGTCCCGATGTCTTCATCGTCGACGTGGCGGGAGTCGACGCGCCCGACGCACTCCGCAAGAGCGAGCCGCCGCAGCACGGAGCGGCCGCGTGGGTTTGTCGCGGCATGCAATGCTTGCCGCCGGTTTCGACGTTCGAGACGATCTCCGCGGCGCTGGGTGTGACTTGATTCATGTTATTTTGCTTCCAGTCATCGGATACGATCCGCTTTCCAGAATTCAACCCGCACGGAGTCCAAATGAAAAGTATCGCCACCGTCGTCGTTGCCGCCGCGAGTCTCCTGATCGCTTCCGCCGCCGTCGCGGATCAGCTCGAGGACATGATGAAGAAGAACGGCTGCAGCGCATGCCACTCGGAAGACAAGAAGGTCATCGGGCCGTCGTACAAGGACGTCGCCGCCAAGTACAAGGGCGACCCCTCTGCCGCGGCGAAGCTCGAGGAAAAGGTCAAGAAGGGCGGCTCAGGGGTGTGGGGGCCGATCCCGATGCCGCCTAATACGCAAGTCAAGGATGCCGACATCAAGACGATGGTCCAGATGATCCTGGCGCTCAAGAAATAGCGAGCTGTGATAGGCTGCACATAGCGTGCAGGAGAGAGCGCCATTTCGTGAGGCGCCGCCGAAGGCGTAATCCCGAGACCGCTCAGGCAAAAAGGGCTGCACGCAAGGCAGGCACGATCTGGAGAGCGGTTGCGTTGCAGTTGACGCAGCCCACCGAAGGGGCACCGGCGGCACGCGACGTGCGCCGTAATCTCTCAGGTAAAAGGACAGACGGGGCGACGCGGACATCCGCGCCGCCCTTTGTTCATCCAAGCCGGAGATCGCGCGTGCTCAAGACCACCCCGCTCAACGCCGTTCACCGCGTCGCCGGCGCGCGCATGGTCGATTTCGGCGGCTGGGACATGCCGGTCAACTACGGCTCGCAGATCGACGAGCACCATGCCGTACGTCGCGGCGCCGGTATGTTCGATGTCTCGCACATGCGCGTCGTCGACCTGCACGGCGAGGGCGCGGATTCGCCACGCGGCTTCCTGCGTCATGCGCTCGCGAACAACGTCGACAAGCTGAAGACGCCCGGCAAGGCGCTCTATTCCTGCCTGCTGCGCCGGGACGGCTTCGTCCTCGACGACCTGATCGTCTATTTCCTGCGCGAGGATTTCTTCCGGCTGGTCGTCAATGCGGCGACCGCCGACAAGGACATCGCCTGGCTTTCGCAATTGGCGGCGCAGCGAACGCCCGGTCTGCGCATCGTGCCCCGCGAAGATCTGTCGATGATTGCCGTGCAGGGCCCGCAGGCGCGAACGAAAGTCTGGCACGCGGTGGTCGGTAGCGAGGCAGCGACGCAGGACCTTGCGCCGTTCAATGCGGTTTCGCTCGCGAGTCCATGGGGCGAGCTGTTCATCGCGCGCACCGGTTACACAGGCGAGGATGGATTCGAAATCGTCGTGCCCGCCGCGCATGCGGAAGCGCTGTGGCAGGTGTTGCGCGCCGCGGGCGTCGCGCCTTGCGGACTCGGCGCGCGCGACACGCTGCGGCTCGAGGCCGGCATGAATCTGTACGGCCAGGACATGGACGAGACGGTGTCGCCGCTCGAATCCGGACTCGCCTGGACCGTGGACCTCGAAAGCGACCGCGATTTCGTCGGCAGGAATGCGCTGCGCGCGCGGCCCGTCGATCGGCGGCTCGTCGGACTCGTGCTGCAGGATGCGGGCGGGGTGCTGCGCGCGCATCAGGCCGTCCGCACCGATCGCGGCGACGGCGAAATCACGAGTGGCACGTTTTCGCCGACGATGAAGCGGTCGATTGCGCTCGCGAGACTTCCTGCCGGCATCACGGAAGGCGACGTCGTGGGCGTCGACGTCCGCGGCCGCGAGTTGAAGGCGCGCGTGGTGAAGCCGCCATTCGTGCGGCAAGGCAAGGTTCTCGTGTCGTGATGTTTTCCTGCTGAAAACTTTTCCTGGGAGCAATCGATGAACGTACCGACCGGCCTCAAATATGCGGATAGTCACGAGTGGCTGCGCCGCGAAGACGACGGCACCGTCACGATCGGCATTACCGATCACGCGCAGGCCGCGCTTGGCGACCTCGTGTACGTCGATTTGCCGAACGTGGGAAGGACCGTTGCGGCCGGCGAAGCGTGCGCGGTCGTCGAGTCGGTCAAGGCGGCGAGCGATGTCTACGCCCCGCTCGCGGGCGAAATAGTCGCCAGCAACGCTGCACTCGCGGGCTCGCCGGAAGCGGTGAACCAGGACGCCTATGCAGCGTGGCTCTTTCGGCTGCGTCCAAGCGACCCCGCCGCGTTGTCGGCCTTCATGGATGCCGACGCCTACACGCGCCTGACCGCCGCAACCTGAGCCTTCCGGATCGAGACAAAACGATGGACATGAAAACGCCGGCGATGCGGCTGTCGATGCTCGAGAATCGCGACGAGTTTCTCGCCCGGCATATCGGTACGTCGCCGTCGGCGCAGGACGCGATGTTGCACGAGATCGGCTTCGTCTCGCGCGCCGCATTGATGAACGCGATCGTCCCTGCGGGGATTCGGCTGTCGGATCCGCTGCCGCTGCCGGCGCCGATCAGCGAAGCCGCGGCGCTCGCGAAGCTCCGGCGCATCGCTGCGCGGAATCGGGTGCTCAAGTCGTTCATCGGCCAGGGTTACTACGGCACGCACATGCCGGGCGTCATCCAGCGCAATGTGTTTGAAAATCCGGCGTGGTACACGGCGTACACGCCCTATCAGCCGGAGATCTCGCAGGGGCGGCTCGAGGCGCTCGTCAATTTCCAGACCATGGTTTGCGATCTCACCGGCATGGCAATCGCGAACGCGTCGATGCTCGACGAAGCGACGGCCGCCGCCGAGGCGATGACGCTTTGCCAGCGCGTCGGCGCGTCGAATAGCCGCAGGTTCTTCGTTGCCGACGATGTCTATGCGCAAACGCTCGATGTCGTTCGCACGCGCGCGAGACCGCTTGGGCTGGAGGTCATCGTCGGCCCCGCTGCCGACGCGGCGACGAGCGCCGCATTCGGCGCGCTGCTCCAATACCCGGGTGCGAATGGCGACGTCCGCGATTGCCGTGCGCTCGTCGAAGCTGCACATGCAAACGGCACGCTCGTCGTCGTCGCGACCGATCTGCTCGCGCTGACGCTGCTGACACCGCCGGGTGAGTGGAGCGCCGACGTGGTCGTCGGATCGTCGCAGCGATTCGGCGTACCGATGGGCTTCGGTGGTCCGCACGCGGCATTCATGGCGACGCGGGATGCGTACAAGCGAGCGCTTCCCGGCCGGCTCGTCGGCGTCACCATCGATGCGATGGGCAAGCCCGCGTACAGGCTCGCGTTGCAGACGCGTGAACAACATATCCGGCGTGAAAAGGCGACGTCCAATATCTGCACGGCGCAGGTGCTCCTCGCGGTCATCGCCAGCCTGTACGCGGTCTACCACGGCGCCGAAGGCTTGACGACCATTGGCCGGCGCGTGCATCGGTTGACGGCGATCCTGAAGGAAGGCCTGTCGCGTCTCGGCATGGATGTCACGACGGAAACGTTCTTCGACACGTTGACGATCGCCACCGGTGCAGCGACCGATGCGATCGTGGCGCGCGCGCTGGGCGTCGGCTGCAATCTGCGGCTTCGCGACGGCGCGTCGCTCGGCATCTCCGTCGACGAAACGACCACGCGCGATGACGTCGCGATGCTGTGGCGGGTGTTCGCTGGGCGCGACGTTCCCCTGGATGTCGACGCCATCGACCGGACCGTCGGCGACGCGTATCCGGTCGAACTCGCGCGGAGCTCGCCGTTCCTCACGCATCCGGTATTTCGCCGGCACCGGTCCGAAACACAGATGTTGCGCTACCTGCGCCGCCTCGCCGACCGGGACCTGGCCCTCGACCGCGCAATGATTCCGCTCGGATCGTGCACGATGAAGCTCAACGCGACGTCCGAGATGTTGCCGGTGACCTGGCCGGAATTCGGTGCGCTCCATCCGTTCGCACCCGCCGACCAGGCGCAGGGGTACGCGGAGCTCATCCGCGACCTCGAGCAGATGATGTGCGCGGTCACTGGGTACGACGCGGTTTCGCTGCAGCCGAACGCCGGCTCGCAGGGTGAATATGCGGGACTGCTGATGATTCACGCGTACCACGC
Organism: Pseudomonadota bacterium; assembly: GCA_030854685.1. Taxonomy (GTDB): domain Bacteria; phylum Pseudomonadota; class Gammaproteobacteria; order Burkholderiales; family Casimicrobiaceae; genus VBCG01. Next base: position 10,825 of record JALYSS010000128.1, read on the forward strand.
AAGCCGCGGCGAGGCGCATCGCGACGTGTGCCTGATACCCGCGTCCGCGCATGGCACGAACCCGGCGTCGGCGCAGCTCGCCGGCATGAAAGTCGTCGTCGTCGCGTGCGATCGCGATGGCAACGTCGACCTCATCGACCTGGAAACCAAGGCGAAACGGCATCGCGACTGCCTCGCCGCGATCATGGTCACGTATCCGTCGACACACGGCGTTTTCGAGCCGGGCATCGTCCATGTGTGCGACGTCGTGCATGCCCATGGCGGCCAGGTGTACGTGGACGGCGCGAACCTCAATGCGCTGGTCGGGCTGGCCGCGCCCGGCCGGTTCGGTGCGGACGTCTCGCACCTGAACCTGCACAAGACGTTCTGCATCCCGCATGGCGGTGGCGGACCGGGTGTCGGACCTGTGGCATGCAAGTCGCATCTCGCGCGCTTCCTGCCCGGACATCGGTATCTGGCGCCGGGTCAGGACGCGGCCCCTCACTCCAACCCTCTCCCCGCGCGCGGCAAAAGGGAGGCGAGCGACAGCGAGGCGGATGAGGGGCCGTGGGGCTCGATCGGAGCCATCACCGCGGCGCCCTACGGCTCTGCATCGATACTGCCTATCTCGTGGATGTACATCACGATGATGGGTGGCGCGGGCCTTCGCGCCGCCACCGAGAGTGCTATTCTGGCCGCGAACTACATCGCGAGGCGACTCGGCGCGCACTATCCCGTGTTGTATAGCGGCCCGGACGGACTCGTCGCGCATGAATGCATTCTCGACCTGCGTCCACTGAAGGCGCTGGCCGGCATCGAGGTCGAGGACGTCGCCAAGCGGCTCATCGACTACGGCTTCCATGCGCCGACGATGAGCTTTCCGGTCGCGGGTACGCTCATGGTCGAGCCGACGGAAAGCGAGTCGAAGGGCGAACTCGATCGTTTCGTCGCCGCGATGATCGCGATTCGCGACGAGATTCGCGCCATCGAGCAGCGCGCACTCGACCGCGACGACAATCCGCTGAAGCATGCACCGCATTGCGCCGCGGCCATCAGTGCCGACGCATGGACGCATCCGTATACGCGACAGCAGGCGGCCTATCCGGTGGCCAGCCTTGTTGAAGACAAGTACTGGTGCCCGGTGGCGCGCGTCGACAACGTCTACGGCGATCGCAATCTGTTCTGCAGTTGCGTGCCGGTTTCCGAATTGGGATCAGACACCGATTTCCCGCGAGCGGGCGTGCCCATGGATTTGACAGTACCGGAAATCGGTATCTGACCCCATGCGGGTCCTCGTCCTCGGCGGCGGCGTGGTCGGCGTCACTTCCGCGTGGTATCTCGCGCGCGATGGCCATGACGTCACGCTCGTCGACCGGCAACCGGGCGCGGCACTCGAGACGTCGTTCGCGAACGGCGGCCAGATTTCCGCTTCTTACGCGGAGCCGTGGGCAAATCCCGGTGCACCGCTCAAGATTCTCCAGTGGCTCGCGCGAGACGACGCGCCGCTGCTGTTCAGGCCGCGGCTCGACTGGCGGCAATGGTACTGGGGCCTGCAATTCCTGATCGAATGCCTGCCGTGGCGCACGCAGCGCAACACGATCCAATGCCTCAATCTCGCGCTTTACTCACGCGACTGCCTGAAAGCGTTGCGCGCGGACACCGGCATCCAGTACGACCAGCTCGAGCGTGGCATCCTGCAGTTCTACACCGAGCCGGACGAGTTCGCGCGCGGCGTGAAAGCCGCGGACCTGATGCGAAGGTTCGGGTGCGACCGGGACGTGAAAACACCGGACGAATGCGTCGTGATCGAGCCCGCACTCGCACAATGCCGCGAGCGTCTCGCCGGCGGCATCTTTACCGCGACCGACGAGTCGGGTGATGCGCAGTGTTTCACGCGCGAGCTCGCTCGCATGGCGAGCGAACGCGGCGTCACGTTTGCGTGGAACACGGAAATCCAGGCGTTGCTGCCGGCGGGCGACGCGATCGGCAGCGTGCGCGTCGTTCGCGACGGAGCCCGTTTCGATTCGCTTACCGCCGATGCCTACGTGATGGCGCTCGGCAGCTACAGCCCGTTCCTGCTGGCACCGATCCACGTCCCGTGCAACGTCTACCCCGCGAAGGGCTATTCGGCGACGATCGACATCGGCGACCATCTGGGCGCACCGACGGTCTCGCTGACCGATTTCGCGTGGAAGATCGTGTTGACGCGCCTCGGCAACCGACTGCGCGTCGCCGGGACGGCGGAGCTCAACGGCTGGGACAAGTCGCTCAACCAGACGCGCTGTGAAGCGCTCGCGGCGCGCACGTTCCAGCTCTTTCCGGACGCGGGCGATCGCAACAGCATTCGCTACTGGACGGGACTGCGGCCGGCGACGCCATCGAATGCGCCGCTGATCGGCGGCACGCGCTATCGCAATCTCTTCCTGAACACGGGGCACGGCACGCTGGGCTGGACGATGGCCTGCGGCTCGGCGCGCGCGCTCGTCGACGTCGTGACCGGACGTAAGCCCGACGTCGACTTTCACTTCATCGGTCGGTGAACGGTCTCGCCGTCCGGCTTGATGGTTGCATTCGGTTTACGGTGGCCCATAGCCGCCCGGATAACCCATGGGCGGCGGCGGCATCGACGGATCGGCCATCGTGGTGACGCACCCGGGCGGCACGGGGCCGACGCGGCTCAACGCAATCGTTCCCGATTTGCCGGCGCTGCTGCCACCCGTGAAGTTGAATTGGAGTTGCGCCGACGTGCAGCTCGCAAACGTTACCGTCGAGGTCCCGACGGCCACCGCTGGCGGCAGCGGGTTCGTCGCCTGATCAAACAGTCCTCCGGTCGTTTCGTACAGCGTTGCCGTAATCGCGCGACTCCCGGACGTGTAGGCCGCCTGTCCGGTAAACCAACGCTGACCCGCAGCACCTGCCGTCTGGCCCGTGGGCGCGTACGTGTACCACGCGAAGAAGAAAACCGGCGCGAGCGGATTGACCTCGAACACGAAGCCCTGGCCCGACGTCGCGGAGTCGTACCAGTTGCCCGAAAGACTGAAATCGGCATTGGTCGTCGGCGCCGTCCCGACCGCGCAGGTGACGTTCGGCGTGATCCGCGTCAGCGGGATCGTTCCGGTGCGGCCGCTTCCATCCGAGAATGTGTAGGCGAACGTTCCCGTCGTGCAGTCGGTGAACGACAGCGTGCCCGAGCCCACCGGCACGGCGCTGGTGATCGGTGGTGCGTCGAAATTGCCGCCGACGTTCTGGTCGATCGTGACCGGAACGTTGGCGCTCCCGCGCTGCCCGTTGCCACTGAACGTATACCAGCGCTGCCGGTCGGCGCCGCCAGCGGGAGCGCCGTCGAACGTAAACCACGCGCCCGAGACGAGCGCGGTGCCGGGTGCGACGAGGTCGGGAAAGAACTCGACTTCGATGCCCTGGCCGCTCGTCGCGGGTTCGTACCACGAGCCGGTGAGTCCGTGCTGATCGAGATCGGGCGTGGACCCCATCACCGGAGGAGGCGCGGTCAGCGTTGCGGTGTTACCCGCGAAATTCTTCGGCGTGGCGGAAACGTGAGTGCCATTGCGGTCGATCGCGGTCGCGCCATCGGCGGGCAACACCGGCAGGGTGATCTGGTCGGTGCCGTTCACGTAGCTGAGGATGCCGCCGGTGAGCGGGATGAATCCATTCGGAATGACGTAGTCAGGCGCGAAGCCGACGAGCGCGTTGAAACCCGATGTCGCGATCAGTACGCTTTTGCTCGCGGTCGCCGAAGAGGGCAGATCAGCGGGGAACGTGAACTGCTGCTTGGTACCGGACGCGCTGGTCGTCGACAACGATTTGCCGGCCCAGAAATTCTGGCCGTTCGACCCCGTCGACTCGCGCATCACGACGTATTGCACGCTGCCGTCGGAGTTCGAGTAGACCTGATCGATGCGGAACAGGTGGAATGTCGCATGGGCCGGCGCGACGCAGATCGCAAGGGTCGAAGCCAGGAGCCAGGCCAGAGTTCGCTTCATGACGAGCCTTTCCGTGAAGACATGGCCGGCAAACAACACCGTCTGTTCGGCTATTCCCTTTACGTGGCGGGCAGCGCGATGTCATAGCCGAGACGCCAGCGACCGGCCGCATCGCGCAGCCACAAATGCGCGTAGTAACCGCCGTGCACGTTCGACGCGCGATCGGTCTCGCGGTATTGGCC
>JALYSS010000180.1 GCA_030854685.1 Pseudomonadota bacterium
GGCCGCGCGATCATGCTTGGCGCTGGCGCGCAGCGCGGACGAATGCGGCAGATCGATGATGTTTCCGCGTTGCTTGAACCAGGTGACCGTGTCCTTCGCGGCGCCGATCGCCCGGCAGATGAACATCGCGACTCGCTCGCGATCGTCCACGAGTTGCCGGCTGCTGCCGGTCCGCAGGCTTGCGCAGGTTCTGTCGAATCCCGCCGCGCTGGAGAAATCGGGATCGAGTGCCTTCGCGCCACAGGAACCGGCAGCGACGAACAGCAGCAAGGCGATGCACGCCTTCATGATTGCTCCCGAGCCGGGTGGTCTAGACTATTGTTGTTCGATGTCCCGCCTTGCGGCGAAAACCGGGACAGTTGATGGCGCCAGCGTGGCCACTTCCTGGACGACGACCGCGACTCTACCCCAAACTGCCTGATCGACGGCATACCGCTTCGCATGCCACGGCTCGAACTGCGCCCCGGCGCGCTGACGATCGCACAGTTGCGCGTGCTGTGGGCCGGTCCGCGCACGCTGCACGTCGACCCGTCTGCGCGTGCCGGCGTCGATGCGGCGGCTGCGACCGTGTCGAACATCGTCGCCGCGCACGCAACGGTCTACGGCGTCAACACCGGCTTCGGGTTGCTCGCGCGCACCCGCATCGACGATGCACGGCTCGCGGAATTGCAGCGCGCACTGGTGCTGTCGCATTCCGCGGGTACAGGATCGTTGCTCGACGATGCGGTGGTGCGCCTCATCGTCGCGCTGAAAATGGCGTCGCTTGCGCGCGGACATTCCGGGGTGCGATGGCGGGTGATCGAAGCATTGGCAGAGCTGCATAACCGGGGTGTCGTTCCGTGCATTCCGGCGCAGGGATCGGTCGGCGCTTCCGGCGACCTTGCGCCCTTGGCACATTTGTCCGCTGTGCTCATTGGCGAAGGCGCCGCGCGCATCGGTGAACGAACCGTCTCGGGTGCCGAGGCACTCGCCGCGATCGGCCTCGAGCGCCTCGAGCTCGCGCCGAAGGAAGGGCTCGCGCTTCTCAACGGCACGCAGGTATCGACGGCGCTGGCGCTCTGCGCGCTGTTCGCGACCGAGCGCGCGATGGCGGCCGCATTCGTCGCCGGCGCAATGTCCGTCGACGCCTGTCTCGGTAGCGACGTGCCGTTCGACGCGCGTATCCAGGCGCTGCGCGGGCATCGTGGACAAGCGGACGCGGCTGCTATCTACCGCACGCTGCTCGAAGGCAGCGAAATTCGCGCTTCGCACGTGCACTGCCATCGCGTGCAGGATCCTTACAGCCTGCGCTGCCAGCCGCAGGTGATGGGCGCCTGTCTCGACCAGATGCGCACCGTCGCCGCGACGCTGATCATCGAGGCGAACGCGGTGTCCGATAATCCGCTGGTGTTTCCGGACACCGGCGAAATCCTGTCCGGAGGCAACTTCCACGCCGAGCCGGTCGCATTCGCGGCCGACAATCTCGCGCTCGCGGTCGCTGAAATCGGCGCGCTTTCCGAGCGGCGCATCGCGCTGCTGATCGACACGCACCTGTCGGGCTTGCCCTCGTTTCTCGTTGAGGACGCCGGGGTCAATTCCGGGTTCATGATCGCGCAGGTGACCGCCGCCGCGCTCGCGTCCGAAAACAAGTCGCTCGCGCATCCGCGCAGCGTCGATTCGCTGCCGACCTCGGCCAATCAGGAAGATCACGTGAGCATGGCAACAGGTGCCGCGCTGCGGCTTGCAGCGATGGCGGGCAACACGTCGGCGATCGTCGCGGTCGAGCTGCTCGCGGCCGCCCAGGGCGTCGAGTTGCGCAAGCCGCTTGCGACCTCGGACCGGCTGCAGGACGCGCACGCGATCGTGCGGAAATGTGCCGCGTTCTGGGACCGCGACCGTGCCTTTGCCCCCGATCTTGCGCGGATGCGGGCGAGCGTCGAGGCGGGCGATTTCGCGCGCTTTGTTTCGACCCTCGACGGATAATTCGCATTCGCCCTTCGGACAGCACATGCTGCAACGCGCGCAGACGCCATGGACCCGCACGAGCGACCGCCTGATCCGCGCGCCGCGCGGCGCGACGCGCACCGCGAAATCGTGGCTTACCGAGGCCGCGCTGCGGATGCTGATGAACAACCTCGATCCGGAGGTTGCTGAAAACCCCGCCGAGTTGGTCGTCTACGGCGGCATAGGGCGCGCCGCGCGCAACTGGGAGTGCTTCGACGCGATCGTGAAAGCGCTGACGGAGCTCGGCGACGACGAGTCGTTGCTGATCCAGTCCGGTAAGCCCGTCGGCGTATTTCGCACGCACACGGACGCGCCTCGCGTGCTGATCGCCAATTCAAACCTCGTGCCGCGCTGGGCGACGTGGGAAACGTTCAACGAGCTCGACCGCAAAGGCCTGATGATGTTCGGGCAGATGACGGCGGGCTCGTGGATCTACATCGGCGGCCAGGGCATCGTGCAGGGAACGTACGAAACGTTCAGCGAAGCGGGGCGCCGGCATTACGGGGGGAATCTCGCCGACAAATGGATCCTGACGGCGGGACTCGGTGGCATGGGCGGCGCGCAACCGCTCGCGGCGACGATGGCGGGTGCGTCGATGCTCGCGATCGAGTGCCGGCAAAGCCGCATCGACATGCGGCTTGCGGCGCGCTACCTCGATCGGCAGGCGGCCAATCTGGACGAGGCGCTCGAGGGGATTCGCAACGCGTGCGCGTCCCGCGCACCGCTGTCGATCGGTTTGCTCGGCAATGCCGCCGAGCTTTTGCCGGAGATTGGCCGGCGCAGCGCGCAGGGCGGGATCGCGCCCCACATCGTGACCGATCAGACGTCGGCGCACGATCTCGTGCACGGTTATCTCCCCGTCGGCTGGAGCGTCGACCGCTGGCAGGACGCGCAGCGCGATCCCGATCGGCACGCGGCGCTGGTCGCGGCCGCGCGACAATCCATCAAGGACCACGTCGAGGCGATGCTCGCGTTTCATGCGCGCGGTATTCCGACGTTCGACTACGGCAACAACATTCGCCAGGTCGCGTACGACGCAGGAGTGACGAATGCGTTCGATTTACCCGGGTTCGTTCCCGCGTACATCCGGCCGCTGTTTTGCGAAGGAAAGGGACCGTTTCGCTGGGTCGCGCTGTCCGGCGATCCGGACGACATCGCGAAGACGGATCGCAAGGTACGCGAGCTGTTTCCTGATAACCCGTCGCTCGCGCGCTGGCTCGACCTCGCCGGCACGCGCATCGCATTTCAGGGATTGCCGGCGCGAATCTGCTGGCTCGGTCTCGGCGAGCGTCATCGCGCTGGCCTCGCGTTCAACGACATGGTCGCGAGCGGTGAGTTGAAAGCGCCGATCGTCATCGGCCGCGATCACCTGGACACCGGCTCGGTCGCGAGCCCCAACCGCGAGACGGAGGCGATGGCGGATGGATCGGATGCCGTCTCCGACTGGCCGCTGCTCAACGCATTGCTTAACACCGCGAGCGGCGCGACGTGGGTGTCGTTTCATCACGGCGGCGGCGTCGGCATGGGCTATTCGCAGCACGCCGGCGTTGTCATCGTGTGCGACGGCACGCCCGAAGCGGCGAAGCGCGTCGCGCGCGTGCTGTGGAACGACCCGGCGTCCGGTGTCATGCGGCACGCGGATGCCGGCTATGCGAAAGCGATCGAAGTCGCGAACGCGAATGGGCTCGATCTGCCGATGCTCAGGACCGTGAGCAGGTCGCCTGCGACGTAATGGGTCGGCGGCACGCTGGCTCCGGCTATCGGCCGATCCATGGACAGAAATGCGTACATTTGTGAAAATCTGTCATTGACGGTACGGGAACTGAACATGGAAGCGATCAACTACACCACGGCTCGCAATCAGCTCGCCAAGACGATGGATCGCGTCAACGCGGACCACGCCCCGGTGATCGTAACGCGGCAGAACGGCGAGCCCGTGGTGATCATGTCGCTCGTCGACTTCAATGCGCTGCAGGAGACTGCCTGCTCAAAAGCCCCGCCAACGCCGAGCGGCTCACTCGATCGCTGCAGACGGTCAGGAAGGGCCGTGCCAGGGAACGCCGCCTGATCGATGGCTAGGCGCGGCGCGCCGCCGCAAGTCGCGTTTTCGGCCGAGGACTGGGAGGACTATGTGTACTGGTCCGCGACCGACCGCCGGATGCTCGAGCGCATCAACGCCCTGATCGCCGCGATCCTGCACGACGCTTTTCGCGGCATCGGCAAACCGGAGCCGCTGAAGCTCGCGCTGGCCGGCTACTGGTCGCGACGTATCGACCAGGAGCATCGACTTGTCTACGTGTTCGAGGACCGCCGTTTGACCGTCATCCCGTGTCGCTACCACTATTGACCGCATTCGTGGTCTCCGCCGCGACCGATAGCCGCGCGTGACCACGGGCTACCGGCGCGAGGGGGCCGACTTGGTCATGTGATTACGCGGCCGCGCCAATCAGTTGTTTTCTTCGTCGTCTCCCGGACCGATCGCACCGCGGATCTCGCCGGTCGGAAAATTGACCGAGTGGACATTCGCGTAGGCCGCGCCTTCACGGATCGCCTTGATCATCTCGGCGAATCCGGTCGTGCTGGCGTCGATGCCCTGGTTTGCACGCGGGATCACGTCCGCGGCGGTGAGGGTTCCGCTGATCGTCGCTGGCGCCGGCGGGCAGGTCTGCGGCAAAGGTACGCCGAGCGGTTGCGCCACCAACGCGGGGTTGAAGCAAAGGAACAGGACGATCTGGCCCGTGAGCGCGGGGCGGCCGAAATGGATATGCGCCTGCGTGACCTCCGCCGACAGGTCACGGTACGACAGCGTGTAGCTGATCGCCGTCCCGTCCTTGTTGACGCTCGCGGCAAACGTACCGCTGCCGCCCGAGTTGATCGTCAAAGGCGTCTCGTTGTAGCCGATCAGTTTCGTCGAGAACGTTCGGGCGTTGCCGTCGGCCAATGCCGTCGTTGCGCTCATCGCCGCGAATGCGGCAGCCATTGCGATGGAAATCGTCGTGTGCCTGGTCATGGGAAGCCTCCGTGTCGTGTTTACGTCGAAACGCAAACAGCCCTGCGCGAAAGATTATTTCGGCAATGGTGTCAAAAAACCCAGAACGACTGGCGCGGCACCTCGAGCCAATGCCGCCCGGCCGCGATCGGCTGGTCGCCGTACGCACGCACGCGCGCCTCGCCGACATGGAACAGGTGCTCCCACTTGTCGCCGAGGTACATCGACGTGGAAAGGTTCGCGGGCAGCCGATTGTCGCCGGGGCCCTCGGCGATGCGGACGCGCTCGAGGCGGATCATGCCAACGCCGTCGCTCCCGGCCGACGCGCCGGGCTTGGCCATTCCCCATAGCCGCCAGCCGTCGCCCTCGAGCAGTGCGGCGCCGTCGCGGATTTCCGCAACGCGACCGGGTAACCGGTTGTTGCTCCCCATGAAGTCCGCCGTGAAGAGCGTTTCCGGCGAGCTGTACATCTGCTCCGGCGTGCCCTGCTGCTCGATCTTGCCGCCGTTCAGGAGCAGGATGCGATCGGACATCGCGAGCGCCTCGGATTGGTCATGCGTGACGCACAGCGCCGACAATTGCATACGCATGATCAGTTCGCGCAACCATGCGCGCGCTTCCTCACGCAGTTTCGCATCGAGATTCGACAGCGGCTCGTCGAGCAATATGACCGGCGGGTTGTAGACCAGCGCGCGCGCGAGTGCGACGCGTTGCTGCTGGCCACCGGAAAGCTGATGCGGAAAGCGGTCGCCGAGATGGCCGAGCGAGAGTTGCTCGAGTGCCGTGCGAACGCGTGTCGCGACGTCGGTTCGCGTGATCCTTCGGAGCCTGAGCCCGTATGCGACGTTGTCGAACACGGTCTTGTGCGGCCACAGCGCGTAGGACTGGAAGACGAGGCCGAGATTGCGTCCCTCGGCCGGTATGTCGATGCCGCTTGCCTTGTCGAACACGACCTTGTCACCGATTCGTATCGTGCCCTCGTGTGGCACTTCGAGGCCTGCGACGGCGCGGAGCAGCGTCGTCTTGCCGCTGCCCGACGGCCCGAGCAGCGACACTACCTCGCCGCGATCGAGCGTCATCGCGACGCCCTTCAGGATCGGATTGTCGCCGTAGCGCAGGTGAACGTTCTCGACGGCCAGCTCGGACATGCGGAATTTCCCTAATCTCGCAGCCGCACGCCGAAGCGCAATGCGAATGCGAGACCGATGAAGACCAGCACGATGTTGATCAGTGACAACGCGGCCACGACGTCGATGGCGCCGCCTTGCCACAACGAGACCAGTTCCGCACCGATGACCTCGGTACCGGGCGCGAGCAGGTAGACGCCGGTCGAATACTCGCGCTCGAAAATCATGAAGACGAGTAGCCACGATCCGAGCAGGCCATGACGTATCAGCGGCAGCGTGATTTCGCGGGAGATCCGGCCGCGGCTGGCGCCGACCGTGCGCGCGGCTTCCTCGAGCTCGGTGCTGACCTGCATCAGCGACGACGAGATCAGGCGCATGCCGTACGCGAGCCAGACCACCGAGTACGCGAGCCACATGCTGAAAATCGTTTCGCGCAGCGGCCGCAGGGGCGGGAAGAACAGGAACACCCACAGGAATGCGAGACCGATCAGCAGACCCGGCACCGCGCGCGGAATCAGCACGAGGTAGTCGACGAGGCGCGACCAGCCGTCGTTGCGCCGGTGCGTCGCGAAGCCGATCGCCGTGTAGCAGGCGACCGTCAGTGCACCGCCGACGGTGCCGAGCAGCACGGTATTCCAGATCGCGCGCACGTCGGTCGGCTCGTTGAATACCTCGCGGAAGTTCTCCACGGTAAACACGTCGGCGAGGTGCACGCCGAAGCCCCAGTTCGTCACGAAGGCGCGCAGCGCGATGCCGCTGATCGGCACGATGACGGCGACGAAAAGCCAGACGCCGACGAGCGCGACGGCAACCCATTTCCATCCGCCGAGCGGCAACTCGCGGATGCGCCCGGCTTTGCCCTTGATCGTCGCGTACCTGCGCACGTTCTGCAGAAGGTGGCGCTGCAGCAGCACGAGCGGAATTGTCATCGCGACGATGCACACGGCGACGGCGGCCATCAGGTGATACGACGGCGTGCCGAGCTTGTTCGTCAGCTTGTACAGGTACGTCGAGAGCACCAGATGACCCTCGGGATCGCCGAGCACGAGCGGCAGTCCGAAGAGCTCGATGCCGAGGAAGAAGATGAGGACGGCGGAGAACAGCAGTGCCGGCATGATCAGCGGCAGGCTGACCGAGACGGCGACCCGGAACGGCGACGCGCCGGCGACCCGTGCCGCTTCCTCGACATCGGAGCCGAGGTTCTTCAGTGCGGACGACGCGTAGATGTAGACGTTCGGGACGTGCGTGAGGCCCGCGATCACCGACATCGCAGCGAGCGAGTACAGTCCCCAAGGCGCGGCGCCGAAGAGATCGGTCGCCCAGATCGAATAGAAGCCGACGGGCCCGGCGGCGACGACATAGCCGAACGACAGCACCATCGGCGACACGAAGCTCGGCACGAGCAGCATCGGCTCGATCCAGCGCTTGCCGGGAAAGTCGGTGCGCTCCATGACGAATGCGAGCACGGCACCGAGCGGCACGGCGATCAGCGTCATGCCGGCCGCGATCAGCAACGAGTTGCGCAACGCCATCCAGAAATCCGGATCGGCGAAGATGAACACGTACGCATCGACGCCGACCTGCTTGACGGCGTCGAAGAACGGCGCATTGAGGAAGCTCTGATAAAGGATCAGCGACAGCGGCGCGAGCACCGCGCATGCCATCAGCAGGATCGTCAGTGCGCGCGGCAGTCCCGACAGCAGGCGAAGCCCGGATCGCTCGTTCGCGACCGGAATCGTGGGCTTCGCGATCGTTGCCATCGCGGCATCCTGGCCGCGCGGGGACGCCCGCGCCGCCGGTGCAGGATTGGTTTACTTGCTCGCGCCGGACGCCAGTTCTTTCTTCCAGTCGGCGAGGAACGCAAGCCGCTTCTTCGGGTCGAGATAGGCAACGATTTCCGAGCTCACGGGAATCGGCTTGACGACATTGGGCCCGAGTTGCTTGTTGAGCGAAGTCGCCGTGTATTCTGCATCGACGTCGGTGCGCACCGCGAACAGCTCGACGTCGCTGCCGATCAGCTTCTGTCCGCGCGCCGACAGGATGTAGTCGGTCCACACCTTTGCCGCGTTCGGATTCTTCGCGTGCTTGCCGATGAACATCACGCGCGACAGCACGAGCGTGTAATCCTTCGGCAGCACGACGCCGAGGTTCGGGTCCTTCTTCGCGCGCACGAGTGCATACGACCCGAGCACGTTATAGCCGAGCAGATGCTCGCCGGACGATACCTTCTCGAGCATGTTGCCGGTGCTCGCATAGACGCGGTAACTCGCCGCGCCGAAGCCCTTTTCGAGATCCTTCATGCCGGGAAAGTACTTCGTGTCCTGCACGACGAACATGAAGCCGACGCCGCTCTTTTCGATGTCGTAGGTCGTGACCTTGCCCTTGAACTTCGCTGTTTCGGTGTTCAGGAGCTTCGCAAAGCCCGCGTGATCCTGCGGAATGTCGGTACCGGTGACGAGACGCTTGTTGTAGATGAAGACGGCGGGCTCGTACGTGGTGCCGTACGCCTCGTTCTTGTAGACGGCCCACGCCGGCAGCTTGGACGCTTCGGGCGACGCGTAGCTCATCGCGTGACCCTCGTCGACGAGCTTGACCTGCAGGTCCATCGCGGAACTCCACATGACATCCGCCGAGCCCTGGCCGGATGCGTCTTCGGCAATGAAGCGGTTGTACATCTCCGTCGAGTTCATGTCGTTGTACTCGACCTTGATGTCGGGATAGAGCGCGTTGAAATCCTTGACCAGCGGCTGCGCGGCCTTCGTGTCGAGCGCGCTGTACACGACGACCTTGCCTTCCTTCTTCGCGGCTGCGATCGTCTGCGCATAATCGGCCGGGTAGCCGGCGGGTATGGTTTGAGCGAAGGCCGGTGCGACGATCGTCGCGAGGGCAAACAGGACAAGACGTGGCGACATGCAATCCTCCGAAAATGTGGGAAGTCCGAACGCCCCTGTTTTTGCACGGTACGGCGGGCGGATATGGCGTTCCGACGAGCGTTCGGCAACCTAAGCTCTTATTCTATTCGCAATTGCCCGGCGACGCCCGGCAACGGTTGGCAGCCGTTCCGGACGAGGCGCGATTGTTCAGACGCCGTTCCCAAGCGACAATGACGAGACTGACCATGCGAGGTGAGGGACAGTGGAATCGAACTGGAAGAGCTGGATCGGACGCACGGAATCGCGTTTCGACAAAGTGACAACGGCGCCGGTGGCAGCACTCGCGGCGACGCTCGATCGCGACGATCCACCCCCGAAGGACGGCGATCCGTTGCCTGCGATGTGGCACTGGCTGTACTTCCTGCCGATCTATCGTCAATCCGACGTCGGTCCGGACGGCCATGCGAAGCGCGGCGGCTTCCTGCCACCCGTTCCCCTGCCGCGCCGGATGTGGGCCGGCGGACGCGTAACGTTCATCGCGCCGCTTCACGTGGGCGAGCGCATCGAGCGCGAATCGCGCATCGTCGACGTGACGCCGAAGGAAGGACGGTCGGGGTCGCTGGTATTCGTCGTCGTGCGCCACACGATCAGCGGGACGAATGGCGTCGCGATCGTCGAGGAACACGACATCGTGTATCGCGGCGCGGCGAAACCCGGTGAGCGGGGACCTGCAACGATACCCGCGCCCCTCAGTGCGGCCTGGTCGCGCGAAATCGATCCCGACCCGGTCCTGCTGTTCCGCTACTCGGCGCTGACGTTCAATGGACATCGCATTCATTACGATCGACGCTACGTGACCGAGACCGAAGGTTATCCGAGCCTCGTCGTGCATGGGCCGCTGATCGCGACGCTTCTTGCCGACTTGCTGCGCCGGGCGCTTCCGGACGCGAGCGTGGCGGCGTTTTCGTTTCGCGCCGTGAGTCCGCTCTTCGACATCTCGTCATTTATCGTCCGTGGGCAACCTGCGCACGACGGGACCAGCGTCAGGCTGTGGGCCGCGGATACGCATGACGCACTGGCAATGGATGCGACTGCGACGCTGGCGTGATACCGGGCCCATACCACGAGATTCGCGACGCGATCCGCGCGCTCTGCGCGCAATATCCGGATGAATATTTCCGCAAGGTCGACGAGCAACGCGGATATCCGGAAGCGTTCGTCGATGCACTCCTCGGCGCCGGCTGGCTGTCCGCGATGATTCCCGAGGCGTACGGCGGCGCGGGACTCGGCCTTGGCGCAGCGTCGGTCATCATGGAGCAAATCAACCGTTGCGGCGGCAATTCCGGCGCCGTGCACGGGCAGATGTACAACATGGGAACGCTGCTGCGCCACGGCAGCGACGCACAGAAGCAGAGGTACCTCCCGCGGATTGCGGAAGGCAAGCTGCGGATCCAGTCGATGGCGGTGACCGAGCCAACGACGGGCACCGATACGACGAAGATCAAGACCACCGCGGTGAAGCGGGACGATCGTTACATCGTCAACGGACAAAAGGTCTGGATCTCGCGCGTCCAGCATTCCGACCTGATGATCCTCCTCGCGCGGACCACGCCGTTGGCGGACGTCGGGCAACGCTCGGAAGGGATGTCGATCTTCATCGTCGATCTGCACGATGCGATCGGGCACGGATTGACGGTGCGGCCGATCCGAAACCTCGTCAACCACGAGACGAACGAGCTTTTCTTCGACAACCTCGAGATCCCCGCCGAGAACCTGATCGGCGAGGAAGGACGTGGATTCAGGTACATCCTCGACGGACTCAACGCCGAGCGGACGCTGATCGCCGCCGAGTGCATCGGCGACGGCCACTGGTTCATCGAGCGTGCGGTGAAGTATGCGAACGAGCGCATCGTCTTCGATCGGCCGATCGGCAAGAACCAGGGCGTGCAGTTCCCGATCGCCGAGGCGTACATCGAGATCGAGGCCGCGGACCTGATGCGCTTCAAGGCGTGCGAGCTGTTCGATGCGGCCGAACCGTGCGGTGCCGAAGCGAACATGGCAAAGCACCTCGCGGCGAAGGCATCGTGGGAGGCTGCAAACGCGTGCATCCAGACGCACGGCGGCTTCGGTTTTGCGACCGAGTACGACATCGAGCGCAAATTCCGCGAAACGCGCCTCTACCAGGTGGCACCCATTTCGACCAACATGATCTTTTCCTACATTGCCGAGCACGTGCTCGGCTTGCCACGCTCCTTCTAGAAGCGACGTCATAAATTGCTGTGCGCCCCCGGGCTGCTCGCAACGTTTCCGAGATTGCTTCACGCGCGGGGTCAAAATGATCGAGCGACCGCTCGACGGCCTCACCGTGGTCACGCTGGAGCATGCGATCGCGGCGCCGTTCTGCACCCGCCAGCTCGCCGATCTCGGCGCGCGCGCCATCAAGATCGAGCTGCCCGGTATCGGCGACTTCGCGCGTGCGTATGACGAGCGCGTCAAGGGGCTCGCGTCGCATTTCGTCTGGACCAATCGTTCGAAGGTAAGCCCGACGCTCGACGTCCGATCCGTGACCCCGATAACGCATCCGCATGTAACATCCGCGTACATTGCCGACCGGCGCGTTCGGACAAATGGCGCCAACGAGAGCGCGCCGTGTCCCATTTCCAGCCATGGGAATGCTGAGCGGTATCAACAAGTGTCGCCACCGACGCTGACGGTCATCGAGGAGGATGGATGCGGGCTCTCAGCAGCAAGCGAACGCGGGACTATGTAGGCGGCATCCTGATGATCGCGTTGGGCCTGGCGGCGGCCTTCCGGGGTTCGGCGTATCACATGGGCACGCTGAGCCGAATGGGTCCGGGCTTCTTTCCCGTGGCCCTCGGCGTGATACTCGCGCTTGCCGGATTGGCGATCGCCATCAGCGCGCGATTTACGCAATACGAAGGAGAACTGAAGCCAGTGCCACCCGAGTGGCGCGGCTGGTTCTGCATCGGCGCGAGCATTGTGGCGTTCGTCGTGCTCGGAAAATACGGCGGCCTGTTGCTTGCGACCTTTGCGATCGTCTTCATCTCGGCGCTTGGCGACCGCCAGAACACCGTCTTGAGTGCAGCCGTCCTCGCGCTGGCATGCGCTGTCGTGTGCGTCGTCATCTTCTGGTGGGGGCTGCAGATTCAGTTTCCGCTGTTCCAGTGGGGTTAGGGTGAAACGGCCCCCACGCTCACTTCGTTCGCTGCCCCCCGAGGGGGCCGGTCAGTCCCTTGGGACGGCCCGGCGGGACTGACGTGCATCAATCGCTCCTCGACCTCTGGTACGGCTTCGGCGTCGCGCTGCAGCCGCACAACCTCATGTGGTCGTTCTTCGGCGTGCTGGTCGGCAACCTGATTGGCGTGCTGCCCGGCATGGGAGCGTTGTCCGCAATCTCGATGCTGCTGCCGTTGACGTACACCATGCATCCGGTCCCGGCATTCCTGATGCTGGCCGGCATCTTCTACGGGTCGATGTACGGCGGGGCGATCGGCGCGATCCTGCTCAACATGCCGTCGCACCCACCGCACGCGGTGACCTGTCTCGACGGGTATCCGATGACGCGGCAGGGCAAAGGGGGCACGGCGCTCGGAATCACGATGATCGCGTCGTTCTTCGCCGCGTCATTCGGCATCACCGTGATGGTGTTCGCGTCGCCGCTGCTGGTCGCGGCGGCACTGAAGTTCGGGCCCACCGAAATCTTTTCGATCATGCTGCTCGGGCTGCTCGCCGGCGGAACCATGGCGAAAGGGTCGCCGATCAAAGGCGTCGCGATGACCGTCATCGGGCTGTTGATCGGCGTGGTCGGCACCGACGTCAACAGCGGAACGATCCGTTTCGCGTTCGGCTTTCCCGAGTTGTCGGATCGAGTGGATCTCGTCGCGTTGGCGCTCGGCCTGTTCGGGGTCGCGGACTTCCTGCGCAGCGTGAACCGAATGCATTTCGTCGGGACCGAGACCAAGGTGCGCCTGCGGGACATGCGTCCGAGCAAGGCCGAGCTCAAGCAGGCATTCTTCCCGATGCTGCGCGGAACGCTGATCGGGACGCTGTTCGGCGCGATGCCCGGCACCGGTCCGACGATTACGACGTTCATCGCGTACGCGTTCGAACGCAAGATCTCGAAGACGCCGGAGCGATTCGGCCAGGGCGCGCTGGAAGGCGTTGCGGCTCCCGAGGCGGCGTCGCACTCGAAGACGCAGGTGGATTTCATTCCGACGATGAGCCTCGGCATTCCGGGCGACGCCGTGATGGCGCTGCTGCTCGGGGCGCTGATGATCCAGGGCATCACCCCCGGACCGCAGCTGATCAGCGAGCACGCGGACCTGTTCTGGGGACTGATCGCGAGCTTCTGGGTCGGGAATGTGTTGCTGCTGGTCCTGAACGTTCCGCTGATCGGCTTATGGGTGAAGGTGCTGCAGGTGCCTTACCGGCTCATGTTCCCCTGTGCGCTGTTCTTCATCGCGGTCGGTGTCTACAGCACCAACAACAGTCTGTTCGAAGTCAACGAGGTGCTGGTGTTCGGCATTGCCGGCGCGATCATCATGGCGCTCGACTTTCCGATTGCGCCTATCCTGCTTGGGTATGTGCTCGGTCCGCTGGTCGAGGAAAACTTCCGTCGGGCATTGCTGCTGTCACGCGGCAACCTGGGTGTGTTTTTCGAGCGGCCGATCAGCCTTGCGTTCATGATGCTTTGCATACTGCTCGTCGCGGCGCAGGTTTTCTTCGCGATTCGCGGTGCGCATCGAAAGCGCCGGCTCAGCCGCGACGCCGGCTATATCGCAGCATCTGGAAACGTTCCGTTGAATAACGATTGACAGCGACCGTGCACGCGAAGCTGGTCGGGGTGAGAGGATTCGAACCTCCGGCCTCTACGTCCCGAACGTAGCGCTCTACCAGGCTAAGCTACACCCCGATTCCGACAGGAAATGGTGCCGGCGGCGCCCGGGATTTCAGTAACTGCGTTGCGCCGCGAAAGTCGATAATTGTAGCAGACTGATTGCGGCAGGCGACGCCGGCAACACGCTCACGCACGCCTCCGCGGCGTCACTTTCCGCCTGCGCGCGCTCGCGCGCGTACGACAGCGCGCCGGTTCGGTGTAGCGCCGCCACAACCGGCGCGAAATCGGTCAATCCACCGCCCGCGACTGCGTGGCGGATGACGTTCGCTTCGTCCGGCGTTCCCACGGCGAGCGCCCGAATCAACGGCAGCGTCATCTTGCCTTCGGCGAGATCGTCACCCACGTTCTTGCCGATTTGCGCCGCGTCGCCGGAATAATCGAGGACGTCGTCCATGATCTGGAACGCGGTGCCGACGTGCATTCCGTAGCGCGCTAGTGCGTCCTCGCATGCGGGCGCAGCATCGCCCAGGACCGCACCGAGCCGGCCCGCGGCTTCGAACAGCTTCGCCGTCTTGCGCTCGATTACGCCGAAGTACGCGCGCTCGTCGAGTGCGGCGTCGCCCGCGTGCATCAATTGCATCACTTCGCCTTCCGCGATCAGGTTCGTCGCGTCTGCAATGATCGCGAGGACGCGCATGCGATTCACGCTAACCATCAGCTGGAATGTGCGCGAATAGAGGAAATCGCCGACCAGCACGGACGCCGGGTTGCCGAACTCGGCATTCGCCGTTGCATGACCGCGCCGCAATTGCGATTCATCGACGACGTCGTCGTGCAGAAGCGTCGCCGTATGGATCATTTCGATCGCGGCAGCGAGCGTATGGTGATCCCGCCCGCGATAGCCGCACGCGCGCGCGGTGAGCAGAAGGAGCGCCGGACGTAGCCGCTTGCCGCCACCGGCGATGATGTAGTTGGCAACCTGGCGGATCAGCGCGACGTCGGAGCGCAGGCTCTCGCGGAGCACGCGGTCGACCGCGGCCATGTCGTCGCCGATGACGGGGTTCAGGAAATCGAGGGTCACGAACGAGCGGCGAGGATCGGCTTATGCGTGAACGGCGGATGCAGGATGCGGCGCAAAGCGCCACGCGGGCCGCCCGGCGGCCGACCGCGCATTCTACCGGACTCCATTTCGAGTTCTCCGCGACGTGTGGCGCGCCTCGCACGAATGCGATTCCGCTTGCCCGACCCGTCGGAAATACATTACAATCCAAGGTTTTCCGCATTCGGGTCGACATATGGATATGGCCCGGGCCCGCGCGGCGCCGATGACGCTTTCTGCTTCACGGCAAACATGGCGGCGGGGCGACCGCTTCCACCGCAAACAACAGGAGTTCCACTCATGTACGCGGTCGTAAAAACCGGCGGCAAGCAATACAAGGTTGCGCCCGGCGAAAAACTCAAGGTAGAACAGCTGCCGGCGGATGTGGGCGCGGAAGTTATCCTGGACCAGGTGCTGATGGTCGGCGAGGGCGAAACCGTTCGCCTCGGCCAGCCGATCGTCGCGGGGGCGACCGTCAAGGCGACTGTCATCGCGCACGGCCGCGGCGAAAAGATCCGAATCTTCAAGATGCGCCGGCGCAAGCATTATCAAAAGCATCAAGGGCATCGGCAGAATTACACCGAACTCGAGATCGACGCGATCGTCGGCTGAAGGAGCATTGAGCGATGGCACATAAAAAGGCAGGCGGCAGCTCGAGAAATGGCCGCGATTCGGAATCGAAACGGCTGGGCGTGAAGATGTACGGCGGCGAAGCGATTCGCGCCGGCGGGATCATCGTGCGTCAGCGGGGCACGCCGATTCATCCGGGCGTGAATGTCGGCATCGGCAAGGATCACACGCTGTTCGCGCTCGTCGATGGCAAGGTGAGCTACGGCGTCAAGGGCGCACAACAGCACAAGTACGCGAACGTCGTTCCGACGCAGGAAGCCGCGTAGCGAATAGCGGCGACGCCCACGTCCCAACGAGGCTTCAACGGGACTTGCCCGCGCGAACCTGAAGATCGCGAACCTCTTCAGGTTCGGGAGTGTTCGGCGACACCATGGCAGCGCTCGCAATCAACGTTCCGGAACCGGCGACGCTTGCGTTACCTGGCATCGGGCTAGCTGGACTCGGCGTTTCGCGTCGCCGTGGATTGAACTGAACGCGCTACGCGGCCTGCCTGACCAGGGATTCAGCGGGGATTCCCAATCCGGCGTGAAGCTTCCATGCCATCGCCATGGTCAGCGGGCGTTGGTGATTGAGCACCTCGTAGACGCGGTTGGTCTGCCCGATATAGGGCACGAGGTCCTTGATCGTAAGCTTGCGTTGCAGCGGATTCGTAATCCCGTCTGGTCCTGATTGGTTTGATGTTCATGGGCGACGAATGGACTACCGCCGCTCGATCCACCACAGCATGCCGAGCGCGATCCCGGTAAACACGGCGAGCGGGAAAGCCGCCGAGAAAAGCGGCGACCAATCGTTCAGCAGGCCGAGATTCGA
>JALYSS010000181.1 GCA_030854685.1 Pseudomonadota bacterium
GTGCGAGGCGATCCCGCGCGGTCGCGCGTGAAGAACCGGACGAATCGGCGGCGGCCAGACTCCCGGAGGTCGCCGCGACGGTCGCGCAGCGGATGCTCGCGCCGTTCGCGCGGCGCATCGGCGCGCTCCTGTATGAAGCATTGTTGCTGGTGGCGATGGCGTTCGTGGTCGGCTTCCTGATGCTGCCGCTGGTCTCGGCTTCGGGCGTCAGCCACCAGACGCTGACGGTCCCTCCCCTCTTCGCGCGTACGATGATGTTCTGCGTGCTCGTCGCCGGCGCCGCCGCGTATTACGTGTGGTGCTGGAGCGGTGGCCGCCGTACGCTCCCACAAAAGACGTGGCGGATACGACTGGTCGATCGGCTAGGCGGACCGTTAACGGGCCGACAGGCGCTGATCCGCTACACGGCCGCGGGGATCGGGCCCTCCATTGCGCTTATCGGGTACGGCGTCCTGCACTCATCCGGCTACGGCCGTAATGCACTCGCGTTCGTGGCGCTCAACTACTGCTGGGTGATCATCGATCCCGATCGGCAATTCCTGCACGACCGCATTGCGGGAAGCGTGGTCGTCCAGGACGCGTGACGCGACGAGCGATGCAATGACCGTTCTCACCAGCGCGCCGGAAGACCGTGGCGACATTTCGCGGGCGCTCGCGGATCCCGCGCGGCTTGTCGTCATGTCGTTTTGCGCCGCCTGGTGCGACACCTGCACTCAGTTCCGCGCGACCTGCGAGCGTCTCGCGCAGGCGCGACCGCAGATCACGTTCGTCTGGCTCGATATCGAAGACGACGCCGCGATAACAGGCGACGTCGACGTGGAAAACTTTCCGACGCTCGCCGTCTATCGGGGCAGCGACGTGTTGCACTTCGGCGTCTCGCTGCCGCACGAAACGACCGTCGGCCGGCTGATCGAGGCGCTGGCCGCGCGTACGGAGCCGCTACGAGAAGCGCCGCAGCCGGTACACGAGCTTCCGGCGAAATTCCTCATCGGTTAAAGGGCTTGGAAACCGGGGTCGGAGATGGGTAACTGCTTTAACGTCGCCGCGCCAGCGCGACGCCGACGCAGATGAAAACCATCCCCGCGATCGCAAGTATGTCGAGTCGTTCTCCGAACAGCGCGAACGCCATCAGCGCGGTGACCGGCGGGACGAGGTAGAAGAGCCGAGCGACGTCGGCGGCCGCACCATGCCGAAGCATCCAGTACAGCAGGCTGATAGCGCCGGCCGACAGCACGATCACCGACCAGCCGAGCGCGAAGGCGAACTGCGGTGTCCAGTCGATCGGCCGCGGCTCGAGCCACGCGACGATCGGCGCATAGAGGAGGACGCAGGCAGTGAACTGGACGACGGCGCCGCTGCGAAGATCGACGTGCGCGGCGAATCGTTTCTGATAGAGCGTGCCGACGCTGATGCCGACGAGCGCCACGATGATCGGAATGAGCGTGACGAAATCGGCGTCGAGCGCGATCTTGTGTCGCACGACAAGATAGACGCCGGCGAGCCCGAGCACGAGGCCGCCCCATTGCCGGGTGGTGATCCGCTCGCCCAGCCACGCGCGCGCAAGAAAGACGGTGAGGATCGGCTGCAATCCCACGAGCATCGCGCTGGTTCCCGCCGGCATGCCGCCGGCGATGGAAACGAATACGCCGCCGAGGTAAAGCCCGTGCACGAGCCAGGCGACCACCACGATGTGACCGATCTGGCGGAATCCGGTCGGCCAGCGCGCGCGCGTCGCGAGCGCGACGATCGTCATCAACGCGGCAACGAGCGAAAACCGGACGAGCAGGAACTTGAGCGGCGGCGCGTACGGCAACCCGTACTTCGCCGAGATGAAGCCGGTGCTCCAGAGGACGACGAACAGCCCCGGCAGCAGCGGATTGGCGCGCGCCCCCAGGCTACGGTGTCCCGCTCACCGCGGCTGCGCGCAAACGATTGACGCTCTCGACGATTTCCCGCTTCGCCTCGTCGGGGCCGACCCAACCGGCAAGACGTACCCATTTGCCGGGCTCGAGGTCCTTGTAATGCTCGAAGAAATGCGCGATCTGCGCCAGCTGGATTTCGGGAAGGTCGTGCGGAGTTTCGATCGACCGATACATCGACGAAAGCCTGTCGATGGGCACCGCGAGGATTTTCGCGTCGCCGCCGGCCTCGTCGTCCATCCTCAGCATGCCGATCGGTCGGCAGCGCAGGACGACACCGGTGATCAGCGGGACCGGTGAAATGACCAGCACATCGCAGGGATCGCCGTCATTGGACAGTGTTTGCGGGATGTAGCCGTAATTACACGGATAGTGCATCGACGTCGACATGAAACGGTCGACGAACACCGCGCCCGTTTCCTTGTCCACCTCGTACTTGATGGCGTCGCCGTGCATCGGAATTTCGATGACGACGTTGCAGTCGTTCGGCACGTCGGCGCCGGCGGGAACGCGATCGAGGCTCATCCGAACGTGACTGGGAACGCTACGCGGGGTATGTGCGCAACAGAGTGCGATTATACGATCCTCGCGCCGAGCATGCCGCCGTGAATGAGCAGGTGGTGCTGCCGGCGACCGGTGACGTCGCTGCGTAGCGCTATCGGCCTGCTTGCGTGCGCCGGTAATAGCCCGAATAAGTGACGTAGATGTCGCGTGCGCGCGCAAATTCCTCTCGCTCGGCCGGCTTCAGCTCCCGAAATGCGCGCGCGGGACGTCCCGCCCAGATCCATCCGGCGGGAACGACGGTGCCCGGCTCGACCCACGCGCCCGCGCCGATGCAACCGCCGCGCTCGACGACAACGTTGTCGCCCACGCGCGAGCCCATGCCGATCAACGCATCGTCGCCGAACGCCCCCGATCCGAGTTGCACGTTGTGCCCGATGGTGACACCCGATCCGAGCACGAGCTCGCCGCGGCGGCGATCGGTCGCGAGAATGCAGTTGTCCTGCACGTTGGTCCGCGCGCCGATGACGATTCGTCCATCGCCCGCACAAACCGCGCAGCCGAAGAAGATGCTCGCGTCACCACCTAACTCGACGTCCCCGGCGACAATCGCCGTCTGCGCTACATACGCGCGCCCGATACGCGGCGAGCATCCGCACAGTTCATGCAGCGGTCCGCCCGGCTGCTCCGGTAGCGTCTGCACGACTTCGGCCCAGGTTGGCAGATGCGTCGACGCGAGCGCTGGCGAAGGATTGCCGTTACGCAATGTCCGCGCGCAATCGGTCAGCTCCTCGCGGCCGATCTCGCGCACGGGTTTCGCGGGATGGCCCGCATAGACGAATGCGCCGGGCAGCTGCTTGCGCGGCGGCACGACGCTGTCGGCCGCGATCAGCGCGTACGATCCGACGGTCGCGCCGTCCATGACGACCGACGATTCGCCGATCACGACGCCGTCACCCAGCGTGCACGCATGCACGAGGCCATAGCGTCCGACGGTGGCGTCGTCACCGATGACCGTGCCGCGGATCTCATCGGCAATATGGACCGTCGCGTGGTCGCCGAACCACGCGTTGGCACCGATCCGGATGCTCTCGCCATCCGCGCGGACGGTCGCATACTCCGCGAACGCCGAGTGCTTGCCGATGGTCGAGCGACCGATGAGGGCCCCGCGTTCGGCAACATGCAGCCCGGACCCCAGGTCGGGCTTGTACTGCAGGTAATCGAGGATAAGGGCTTGCGTCATCACCAACATCCATCAATGCGAAAACGCCCGCGCTGAATCGTCCCACGCGATCTTCGCAGCCATCAGAACACCGGGTTCTCGCGATAGGTGCCCCAGAGCGTCTTGAGCTTCTCGATGATGTCGCCCATCGTGGCACCTGCCGCGACGAGTTCGATCGTGACCGGCATGATGTTCTCGTCGTCTGTCTTCGCCACGTCGATCAGGCGCTCCAGCAGCGCATTCATTTTCGCGTTGTCGCGCTCGCGCCGAACCCGTGCCAGCCGCGCGATCTGCCGTTGCGCCGTCGACACATCGTACGGGTGCAACGCAATGTCGAACGTTTCCTGCGGATCGACGTATTGGTTGACGCCGATGACGGCCTTTTCGCCGTTCGCTTTCTTCAACGCAGTTTCGTAGGCGAAGTCGGCGATGCGGCGCTGGAACCAGCCTTCCTGCGTCAGCTTGATCGTGCCCCCGTTGCGGTCGACCTCGTCGATCACGCCGAAGATCGCGCGTTCGTATTGCGTCGTGAGGCTTTCGACGAAGTACGAGCCGCCCAGTGGATCGACCACGTCAGGGACTCCGCTTTCATGCGCGATGATCTGCTGCGTGCGCAGCGCGATCTGCATCGCCTGTTCGGTGGGGATCGCGAACGCCTCGTCCATTCCGTTCGTGTGCAGGCTCTGCGCGCCGCCCAGCACCGCGGCGAGCGCCTGCAGTCCCGTGCGCACGACATTGATCCGGTATTGCGGCTTCGTGAGCGATGCCGCCGCCGTCTGGCAATGGAAGCGCAGTCGCATCGACTCCGGATTTTTCGCACCGAAACGCTCGCGCATGAGCTTCGCGTACACGCGGCGCGCGGCGCGGAACTTGGCGATCTCCTCGAAGAAATCCGCCTGGCAGACGTAGAAGAATGCGAGCCGCGGCGCGAATTCGTCGACGTGCACGCCGGTTTTGAGCACTTCCTCGACGTACGTGATCAGGTTGCACATCGTGAACGCCACCTCGTCGAGCGGCGAGCCGCCCGCCTCCGAGATGTGATAGCCGGAAATGTTGATCGGGTTATAGCGCTTCATGTTGCGCGCGCAGTAAGTGATGCAGTCGCGCACGATGCGAACGGACGGGGCGACCGGAAACGCCCACTCCTTCTGCGCCTGGTATTCCTTGAGAATGTCGGCCTGGATGGTTCCCGACAGCTCGTTGAGGTCGTACCCCCGCTCCTGCGCAAGGGCGACATACATGGCGAGCAGGATCCATGCGCTGGGATTGATCGTCATCGACACCGATATTTTCGTCAGGTCGATGCCGTCGAACAGGTGCTCCATGTCGGCGAGGGTGTCGATCGCCACGCCTTCGCGACCGACTTCGCCTTCGCTCATCGGATGGTCGCTGTCGTAACCCATCAGCGTCGGCATGTCGAAATCGATAGACAGGCCCGTCTGGCCTTGCGCGATCAGGTACTTGAAGCGCCGGTTCGTGTCTTCGGCCGTGCCGAAGCCCGCGATCTGGCGCATCGTCCAGAGGCGGCCGCGATACATCGTTGGATACGGACCACGCGTGAACGGGTACTGGCCCGGCAAGCCGATGTCCGCGAGCGGCGTATCGGCGACGTCGAGCGCGGTATACGTCCGCTTGACCGGAAAGCCTCCGAGCGTCTCGAAGTGCTCGGCTCGCTCGGGTGCGCGTTTCACGAAGTTCGCGACCTC
>JALYSS010000225.1 GCA_030854685.1 Pseudomonadota bacterium
GCGCGTCTATCGCGCCGCTCGACCCCGACACCGGGCGGCGCACCGTGCTCGAGCTCTGGACGTGCAAGGAGGCCATGAGCAAGGCGACGGGTGACGCGCTGACCGCTCCGTTCGCATGCCTCGACGTCGACCTGCGCGGCGGGCCGAAGCTGCGCAGCGGTCCGGAACCGTATTTACCGGACCGGTGGTCGCTGCACGCGGCGATCGTGCCGGACGCGTACATCGCGACCATCGCGGTCTGGCGACGGTCCTGACTGAGCGTACTGCCCTCGCTGCGACGTTCGAGCGAATCAGCGAATTGCGTCCGCCCCGCCTTCCGCGAGAATCGCCTGCGCCTTCACCAGGACGGGCCGGTCGATCATCTTGCCGTCGAGCAACGCCGCATTACCGCTCGAAACTGCGAACGCAGCGACGACGCGATGCGCCCAGGCGAGATCTTCCGGCGTCGGCAGGAAGCAACGATTGACGATGTCCACCTGATTCGGATGGATGCAAAGCTGCCGCCGAAGCCCAACCGGCGCGCACGCTGGCAATTTCCTCGCAACAGTTCCGGATCGCCGACTGACTGCGTGACGCCGTCGACCGGCGAATGAATGCCCGCAACGCGCGATACGAGCGCGAGTTCGGAACGGGCATACAGCAGGTCGTCATCGGTCGTACCGAGATCGGCCTGGAAATCGAGCGACCCGAACAGCAGCGATCGCACGTTCGGTGCCTGCGCGACCGCCAGCGCGTTCCATAGCCCGCGCGCCGTTTCGATGAGCGGCAGCACCGGTCGCGCGCCGCAGATTTCCACGACTTGCGCGACGTCCTCGCCGCGTTCCGTCTTGGGAAGAACGATAGCGGTCACCGCAGCGCTCGTGCATGTCTGCAGGTCGTCGACGAACCATTCGCTGCCCGGCGCATTGACGCGCACCATCACCCGCCGTTCCGGCGCGAGCCATTCGATCAGCGACTGGCGAGCGCCGGCCTTGCCGTCTGGCGCCACCGCGTCTTCGAGATCGACGATCACCGCGTGCGCACGCGTGGCGCATGCCTTCGAATAGCGGTCGGGGCGATTGCCGGGGACGAACAGGTAGGATCGATGCAAGCGCTACACTCCGTTTGCCACTCGGCATTTTCCCATGGTTCCAACCCGCACGCAGGTCGCCATCATCGGCGCAGGCCCCTCTGGCCTGCTGCTCGGTGAACTGCTCCACAAGGCGGGGATCGACAACGTCATCCTCGAGCGACGAAGCGGCGAATACGTGCTGACCCGCATTCGCGCTGGCGTGCTCGAGCAGACCACGGTGGACTTGCTCGACGCAGCCGGCATCGGAACCCGCATGCATCGCGAGGGCTTGCTGCACGACGGCATCGAGCTGTCGTTCGGCGGCGAGCGCCATCGGATCGACTTCCGGCGCCTCACGGGTGGCAGGCAGGTAATGATCTACGGCCAGACGGAGGTAACGCATGACCTCATGGATGCGCGGCGCGCGTTCGGCGGCACGAGCGTCTACGAGGCGAGCGACGTTTCGCTGCACGACTTCGACGGCTCGAAACCCTGTGTCACCTGGCGCAAGGACGGCGCGGAACAACGTCTGCAATGCGATTTCATCGCAGGCTGCGACGGGTACCACGGCGTAAGTCGCGCGAGCGTGCCGGAACGCAGCGTCGCAACGTACGAGCGCGACTATCCATTCGGCTGGCTCGGCATCCTGGCCGACACGCCGCCGGTGTCGCACGAGCTCATCTATTCGAATCACGAACGTGGCTTCGCGCTCTGCTCGATGCGCTCGACCACGCGAACGCGCTACTACATCCAGTGCTCGCTCGATGACTCCATCGAGCAGTGGAGCGACGACGCTTTCTGGGACGAACTCCGGCAGCGTCTCGATCGAACGGCTGCGGAGACAATGATCACCGGTCCCTCGATCGAAAAGAGCATCGCGCCGCTGCGGAGCTTCGTGGCTGAGCCGATGCGCTTCGGGCGGCTGTTCCTGGCCGGCGATGCCGCACATATCGTTCCGCCCACGGGCGCCAAAGGTTTGAACCTCGCGGCCTCCGATGTGCGATATCTGGCGCGCGCGCTGATCGAAGCGTGCACCGAGCGCAGCAACGCGGGTATCGATCACTATTCCGACACGTGCCTGCGCCGCGTGTGGAAAGCCGAGCGCTTTTCCTGGTGGTTCACGTCGCTCACGCACAAATTCCCCGAGACCGGCGCCATCGGCTGGAAACTGCAGCGAGCCGAACTCGACTATCTCGTCGGTTCGCGCGCGGCTTCGACCGCGTTGGCGGAAAACTACGTCGGACTGCCGTTCGAGGACGCCCACTGAGAGATTGCGCGCTCGTCATGCGAGGTATACACAGAAGCGGCGTGCAGAGCCCCTGCGAAGGAGAAATAACAATGCCACGGCCGCTGCACCTCGCTTCAAACCTTGCTTGTCCGAACAATGGACGATGGCGAAGCGTAATCCCCTCTGCACGTTCGCGGGATTAATTTTGGCGCTCACCTTCACGAGCCCCGCGTCCGCCAATTTCCACACCTTCCAGATCGAGCAGATCGAGCAGATCGAGCAGATCTACTCGAGCGCCGACAGGTCCGTGCAGTTCATCGTCATGCATGAATCGCAATCCCACGACGGTCAGCAATTCTGGAGCGGTCATGAACGCGGGCGCGCGCAAGTGCGCCCGCTTTTTGGATCTGCGCGCAGCGACCGGCGACGCCCATTTGGTTCGTCGACATTTTTTGGTGCTCACCTGCCGGTTTCGGTTCTTCGTCGCTCGACTGCGGCGGTCCCGAATTGCATCGGCCACGTTGACCCGCGCAATGATCGAGCGCACCGTAGGCGCCTACTTCGGCGGCGGTCGCGCGCCAATTTGGAGGCCGAGATGGCGGTGTCGCTGGCGGGGGCCGATTTCTTACGATCCGACGAGGATCACCATCCCCTCGGCATCGCGTGCCTGCGCGGCCTGACGCCCGGTCGCTTCAGCCTCGTCCTCGCGGTTTGCGCGTTGTTCACAATGCGCAATACAGCACCCGCCCTTTTCGACTCGCCTGATTCATGGCTCGAGCGGCCGATCTATTTTGCCCAGCAGTTGTTGTTTTTCCTGCCGACGCTGATCTTCGTCACTGTCGCCGACAATCTATCGGCAGACTCAGTGCCCAGACGACGGATCGTCGCGCTTTCCGCCGCCGTCATCGCGGGCGGCCTCATGTACCCGCTGCTCAAGTACTCCTTCTACGTCTTAGTTGATCACAACGACTTTTTCGCGCGGCGGAGTACCGCTTGGCATTTCGAAAACGTGATCACCAACATGTTTCGCCCCCTGATCTATGGAGGTACGCTGACGGCGGTTCTCTATCTGGTGACGCACGAACGCAAGACCAGCGCTGAGCTGCGCGAGGCCGGTCTCGCCCGCGTTACCATTGATCGCCAGCTCGCAGAAGCCCAGCTGCAGGCTTTGCAGGCGCAAATCGAACCGCATTTCTTGTTCAACACGCTCGCCAACGTCAAGGAACTTTATCGGACCGAGCATGCCGAGGGGCGCCAGGTGCTGCACGATCTCTCGGACTACCTTCGCGCAGCGCTGCCGCAGATGCGGGAAACCGCGTCGACGCTCCGGGGCGAACTCGCGCTCTCGCTCGCATACCTACGCGTCCTGCAGGTGCGCATGGGCGAGCGGCTGCAAGTAAAGTTGCTTGTTGCGGACGAATTGCTCGACGCGCGTGTGCCGCCGATGATGCTCCTGACGTTGGTCGAGAACGCCATCAAGCACGGCCTCAATCCGCTGCCGCAGGGTGGGACCGTGCGCATCTGTGCGGCGCGCAGCGGTGCCGACATCAAGATCCGCGTGGAAGACACCGGCGCAGGATTTCAAAAGAAACGTGGCTCAGGCATCGGACTGGCCAACACGTGCGCGCGGCTCACCGCACTCTATGGAGACGCGGCGCGGTTATCGATTCGTCCCAACGTTGGCGGCGGTGTCGTCGCGGAGATCGAGCTGCCGTTCGAGCGCCCGAACGAGGCCCCCTTGCGATGAATCGCGATACGGCACTGGTTGCCGGTCCATCGGCCGCAATGGATTGCGCGCGCGTCGACGGCGCCGTCGGTCACGCCATTGCGGCGTGGCGGGGGCTTACATTGAAGCACTGGGTCTGGACGCCGATCATCGCATTGCTGTTCACGATCCCCAACGTTACCGGTTACCACTCGAATTTTGGCTTGTTCACAAAGGGGTGGGGTTTGATCACGCCGGCGACCGCATCCATCCTCGCCGGCTACTGCTTCCTCTTGGCCGTCGCCGTTGCGGAGGTGAGTGCTGCGCGCGCTCGCCGTCCGTGGCTGCCTTACCTCGTCGCCGTCCTGACCGCCGCGACGCTGGTCGCGGTGCTTGTGACTCCGATCGGGCTCTTGTTCGACATATCGATGTTTCACGTTATGGAATGGAACGAGGTCGACGCGAATTGGGTGGCAAGGGGGGCGATCGGTGCCTTCGCGGATTGGCTCCTCGGTGGAGGACTCCTCGTCTTCGTGTATGTGCGCCTCCAATCGGAGCGCCGTTCACGGGCGGCGTTCGCGAGGGCCGAGCTCGAGCGCTCGGTTGCCAGCCGCCAACTATTGACAGCGCGGCTTGCGACGATGCAGGCGCAGGTGGAGCCGCGCTTTCTTTTCAACGCGCTGAGGCATGTCGAAGACCTCTACGAGAGTGATGAGGAGGCCGCAGAGCGAATGCTCGATCACCTCGTCGACTACCTGCGCACGGCGCTCCCGCAATTGCGGGGTGAAGCATCGACGGTGGGTCGCGAAGTGCACTTGGCCGACGCGTATCTGAACATCCTGAAGATGCGGATGGGGAACCGCCTCCAGGTTGCCTTCGATGTCGCGCCGAACGTTGTCGACATGCCGTTCGCACCGATGCTTCTGCTCCCGCTGATCGACAACGCCGTGCGCCACGGCCTCGAGCCATTACCACTGGGCGGTCGCATCGACGTGCGCGCAAGCGTCAAGGGCGGTCGCTTGAGTCTCGCCGTAGCGGATACCGGCATCGGAAGCAATGACGCGTTGGCGGAAGGATCCGGTCTCGCAAGGCTGCGCGAACGGCTCGTTGGTCTTCACGGAAGCGCCGCGCAACTCGCGGTAAGTCGCACGAATCCTCACGGCATGACCGTCACCATCGAGGTGCCCCATGAAGCCGCGGGCGCTGATCGCTGAGGACGAGCCGGTCCTGCGCCGAGAGATGCAGCGCCTGCTGGCATCGGTCTGGCCCGAGCTGGAGATTGTCGCGGCGGCTGAAGACGGCCTCGCAGCGATTCGCGCGTTGGAGCGCAAGCGACCGAATGTACTGTTTCTGGATATCCAAATGCCAGGACTGTCGGGCATCGAGGTCGCGCGCGCAGCCAGTGGCCACGCGCACGTAGTATTCGTCACCGCCTACGATCAATACGCGGTCGCTGCTTTCGAGAAAGGTGCCGTCGACTACGTGATGAAGCCGATTAGCGCTGCCCGACTGGACACGGCATGCCAGCGCGTGAAGAGGCGCCTCGATTCCACACCGGCGAACCTCGATGACTTGCTCGCACGACTTGCCGAGCGCGCATCCACGATGAAATCCTACCTCCGGTGGATCAACGTGTCGCGGGGCGCGGAAGTCGTGCTGGTCACCGTCGAGGAGATCTGCTACTTCCAGGCGGATGCCAAATACACGAACGTCGTCACGGCGCACAGCCAGGAACTGATTCGCACGTCGCTGCGTGAGTTGCGCGACGAACTCGATCCGTCGATGTTCTGGCAGATCCACCGCGCGGCTCTGGTCAACGTGAATGCGATCGCCTCGGTCGCGAAAGACATGCGCGGCCAGGTGACGCTCAAGCTCAAGCAGCGCAACGAAATCCTGGCGGTCAGCCAGCCGTATGCCCACCTGTTCCGCCAGATGTGATCGCACGCAAACACGCGCCCAGGCCGTTCGGTCCGCTCGAATGCGCAGTGTCGCCTGCGCGGAATCAGCCCCGACGAAGCGCGCTTGCCTTGTCCGTCGCGGTTTTCCGGCCGCTTCGGATGAGGAAGTGCGTGGCGCCAGTGTTCAAGATCGAAGTCGCCGGCTCGCATCAAAAGAACGGGCGAAGAGACCGCGTTACCGATCCAGGTGATCACACGCGAGGAGATACTGCGCAACGACTGGACGACGGCGGCTCGGTTGATGGCGCATGTGTCCACCAACTTCAAAGACATGAACGACCAGCGATCGCTCGGTGAGAGCGGCAATCCGGGGCAGGGCGCCGCGAATCTGCATGGTCTTGGCGACGGCAGCACGCTGGTGCTCATCGGGCGAGCAGCACCGCTGCAATTGGGCCGCTTGTAGAGTTCATTCTTGTGGCTCGCGCGTAGTTCGGATCATTGCTTCGTCGCGTTTTCTTTGGTTTCGTCCCGCGATTTCCTGCATTCGTCGCAAAGCGCTCGCACCTCTTCGACGGCCGACGGACACTGCACGGTGGGCCAGACCTGACGTGGGTCACGCTATCTCGTCAGCGCGGCCGGCTCTGACGACGTCGCTGAGGAAATAAGACTGAGGGCCGCGCTCGGCTTCGCCGAAGCCGAGCAGCAAAGGAGATTTCCATGGAACGATTTTGCGATTCGGGATCGCGAACGATTGCATCGCGCGCAGGCGTCGCAGCCTTTGTCGTGGCGCTCGCGTTGGCCAGCCCGGTGCTGGCGGACTTTCATACGTTTCAAATTGAGCAGATCTACTCGAATGCCGACAAGACCGTGCAGTTCATCGTCATGCATGAATCGCAATCCCAGGACGGTCAGCAATTCTGGCGCGGTCATGACCTGACGAGCACCTCGGCAGGCGGCACCAACACCTTTGTATTTCCGAAGAATCTGCCGAATGCCGCGACTGCGGACACGCGCGTGCTGATCGCGACGCAGGGATTCGCCGCGCTCGGGCTCATCGCCCCGGATTACGTCATACCCAACGGCTTCCTGGGCACGGGCGCGGGGACGCTGAATTGTGGCGGTGTCGCTTGGGGGCGCGTGCGGAACGGTCGGCTGCCAGCCCGGAAATGAAAATGGTATCTGCCAAGCTTCAGAAAGGGCCGGAT
>JALYSS010000238.1 GCA_030854685.1 Pseudomonadota bacterium
CGACGCCGGGCTGGCTCACCTGGTACACGAAGAACGACCAGTACTCGAAGCAGAAACTCTCCGCCGATCTCGAGGCACTGCGCAGCTTCTACCAGAACCGGGGGTACCTCGAGTTCAACGTCGATTCGACGCAGGTCTCGATCACGCCCGACAAGGAAGACATCTATATCACGCTGAACATCACCGAGGGCCCGCGCTTCACCGTCGGCGACGTGCGAATCGCCGGCGATCTCGTCGTCCCGGCGAGCGAGCTTACGCAGCTCGTGCGGATCAAGTCCGGCGACGTGTTCTCGCGCGAGAAGCTGCAGGCTTCGGCGAAAGACATCAGCGACCGCCTGGGCGCCGAAGGGTACGCGTTTGCGAACGTCAACGCGGTGCCGGAGCTCGACCGCGACCAGGCGAAGGCGTCGTTCACGTTCTACGTCGACCCGGGCCGGCGCGCGTATGTCCGAAAGATCAACATCACCGGCAATTCGAAGACGCGCGACGAGGTGATCCGGCGCGAGTTCCGCCAGCTCGAGGACGCCTGGTACGACGGCCCGCGGATCGAGCGCTCGAAAGTGCGCGTGAAGCGCCTTGGATATTTCGACGATGTGACCGTCGAAACGCCGCCGGTGCCAGGCACGCCCGACCAGGTCGACGTCGAAGTCTCGGTCACCGAGAAGTCGACCGGCAGCCTGCTCGCGGGCGTCGGCTATTCGAGCGCGGAAGGGATCGTCCTCAACGCCTCGATCTCGCAGCAGAACATCTTCGGCTCCGGTAATGCGCTGTCGCTCGGTGTCAACACGAGCCGATTCGACCGAACCTACTCGGCGCTGTTCACCCAGCCGTACTACACGGTCGACGGCATCTCGCGCACGATCGAGGCGTACGACAAGAGCCTCGATCCGACCGGACTCGCGATCTCGCAATATGCGTCGGACACGCTCGGCACCGCGGTCGGCTTCGGCGTGCCGATCACCGAAACCGATACCATCAATTTCGGCGGCCGTTTCGAGCATACGCGAATCACGCTGTTCAGCAACAGTCCGCCGGTCTATCAGGAGTTCGTGAACCAGTTCGGCGTCGCGACGAATGCCTACATCGCGACCGCCGGATGGTCCCGTGACACCCGCGATGACATCCTCTATCCTACGAAGGGACGCCTGCAGAGCGTGCTGGTCGAAACCGGCCTGCCGTTCGGCGACCTCGACTATTACAAGGTGCAGTACGTAAACTCGGTCTACTGGCCGGTGTACGGCAATCTGGTTCTGATGGCACGCGGCGATCTAGGCTACGGCGGCGGCCTGTCGGGCAAGCCGTTGCCGTTCTTCAAGGGATTTTTTGCGGGAGGGGTAGACTCGGTGCGCGGTTATGACACGGCGTCGCTCGGCCCGCGGGACTCGTTCGGCAATGCGCTCGGCGGGCGGCGCAAGATCGTCGGCAACCTCGAAGCGTTCTACCCGATACTCAAGGGCGACAAGGGAGTGCGCGCGAGCGTGTTCATGGATGGGGGACAGATATATGCCAACGGGCAGCAATCGCAATTCGAGTCGTTCCGCTACTCGGCCGGCGTCGGCGTCGCCTGGAGTTCGCCGATCGGACCGCTCAAATTCAGCTACGCGATTCCGTTGAACGCCCGCGAAGGCGATCGCCAGCAGCGCTTTCAGTTCCAGGCCGGCGCCGCATTCTGAAAGCGATCTCATGAACTAACGCGCGCCGCGATTGCCTTGTCGTGTCCTCGTTCGCCCCTCGCGGTACTTTCCTGTACTGTCTCGGGTCTCGCCGCGAGCCTTCGCGCACTCGGGGCTGCTCGCCACGTTTCTGAGATCGCTTTTTCGACGTTTCCAGTCATCCTAGCCAAGACATTCGTGTTCACAAGCCCCCGCCGCTGCCGGGCAAACGACTCGGTAGCACGCCTGCTCCAGGCCTGCCTCGCCGTGGCGCTTGTCGTTATCGCGGGTGCGGCCGCCGCAGCCGACTACAAGATCGGTTTCGTCAACACCGAACGATTGTTTCGCGAGGCGACTCCCGCGAAGCGGGCGCAGGCAAAGATCGAAAAGGAATTCGCGACCCGCGACGCCGAGATCCAGAAGCTCGTCAAGCAGGTCCGCGACGTCCAGGCCTCGCTCGACAAGGACGGCGCGACGATGGCGGAGGCCGAGCGACGCAACAAGGAGCGCGATCTCGCGAACCAGTCGCGCGACCTGCAACGGACGCAGCGCGAGTTCCGGGAGGATCTCAATCTGCGCCGCAACGAGGAACTTGCGGGCATCCAGGAGCGCGCGAACAAGGTGATCCAGCAGATCGCCGGAGCCGAGAAATTCGACCTGATCCTGCAAGACCCCGTCGTGTATGCCAGCCAGCGCATCGACATCACCGACAAGGTGATCAAGGCGCTCGCGGACAAGTAGCGCATCCGCAGCTCACTCGCGCGACGGACCGGCCACGATGGCGTCATTGCGCGAGTCTGTCCGACTTCGCCTCGAAGAACTGGCCCGCATGACCGGTGCGACGGTCGACGGCGACGGCTCGGTCGTCGTCGAGCGCGTCGCGACACTCGAGCACGCCGGGCCCGGCGACATCGCGTTCCTCGCGAATCCCAGGTATCGCGCGCAGCTTGCAACCACTCGCGCTGGCGCGGTCATCGTGGGCCACGACGCCGTGCACGAAACGTCGTTGCCGAAGCTCGTGGCGGTGAATCCCTACGCGACGTACGCGCGGATCGCGACGATCCTGCATCCCGCGCACGCGTCGTCACCCGGCGCACATCTGCGCGCATGCATCGATGCGACGGCAACCGTTTCGTCGACGGCGTCGATCGGGCCGTGCGCGGTCGTCGGCGCGCATGCGACGATCGGCGAGCGCGCGGTCATCGGCGCGCATTGTGTCGTCGGCGAATCGGCGAGCGTGGGTGATGACGCGGTGCTCGATCCGCAGGTCACGATCTATCCGCGTTGCGTCATCGGCGCGCGCACGCTGGTGCACAGCGGCGCCGTGATCGGGGGCGACGGGTTCGGACTCGCGGAGGAGGGTGGCCGCTGGCACAAGATTCCTCAGATCGGTCGCGTGGTCGTCGGCGTCGACGTCGAAATCGGCGCGAACACGACCATCGACCGCGGCGCGATCGACGACACGATCATCGAAGACGACGTCAAGCTCGACAACCAGATCCAGATTGGCCACAACTGCGTGATCGGCGCACATACAGCGATCGCCGGCTGCGTCGGCATCGCGGGTTCCACCCGGATCGGCGCCTGCTGCCGCATCGGTGGCGCGGCGATGATTTCGGGGCACCTCGAAATCGTCGCGGGAACGGTGATATCCGCGGCGACGCAGGTCTACGACTCGATTCGCGAACCCGGTATTTACACCGGGGCATTCCCGGCGCTGCCGCACCGGCAATGGAAGCAGGTTGCATCACACACGCGCCGGCTGCAGGAATTGGCCGATCGCGTCAAACTGCTGGAAAGGGCGCTCGCGGACGGGCGATCGAACGACGACGTGGCAAA
The DNA here is from genome assembly GCA_030854685.1 of Pseudomonadota bacterium. Lineage (GTDB taxonomy): Bacteria > Pseudomonadota > Gammaproteobacteria > Burkholderiales > Casimicrobiaceae > VBCG01. The sequence continues at coordinate 3,492 of JALYSS010000238.1, forward strand.
GGGGCGGCGATGAGACGCGCAGCGCCGGGGCAGGAACGTTGCAGCTCCGCTCCCTCCAACCCTCGCCGCGCGCGCGGGGAGAGGGAGCCGAGCTTTGGCGAGGCGGAGGGTCGTCTTTCGACCGCCGCAAGCGTGGGGGATAGATGAGCGAACTCGACAGCAGCATGATCCAGCGGCTCCTACCGCATCGCTATCCGATGCTGCTCGTCGATCGGGTGCTCGACTGGGAGGCCGGGAAGTTCCTGCGCGGCGTGAAGAACGTCACCGTTAACGAGCCGTTTTTCCAGGGTCACTTCCCCGGCTACCCGGTAATGCCGGGCGTGCTCGTGATCGAGGCGATGGCGCAGGTCGCCGGTCTGCTGACGATGCTTTCGGGCGTCGCGCGCCGCGACGGCAGCCAGCTCGTGCTCTTCGCGGGCATCGACGAGGCGCGCTTCAAGCGACCCGTCGTCCCCGGCGACACGCTGTTGCTCGAGGCGCATCTCGAACGCGCGGTGCGCGGCATCGGTCGCTTCAGGACGACAGCAACCGTGGGTGACCAACTGGTTTGCGAGGCGCTGTTGATGGCGGCGATTCGCGACGTGCCGCCATCGCCCGCGCTCCCTGAATGACGTGCCAATGATCCACGCAACCGCGCTGGTGGATGCCGGCGCGCGGGTCGCCGACGACGTCGAGATCGGCGCCTACTCGATCGTCGGTCCCGAGGTGACGATCGGCGCCGGGACGCGAATCGGCCCGCATGCAGTGATCACCGGCCGCACGTCGATCGGTGCGAGGAACCGGATCTTCCAGTTTGCCTCCGTCGGTGAAATTCCGCAGGATCGCAAGTACGCCGGTGAGCCGACGTCGACGACGCTCGGCGACGACAATGTCGTCCGCGAATTTGTCTCGATCCACGCCGGCACGGCGCTGGATCGCGGCACGACGACGATCGGCAACGGCAACCTGTTCCTCGCCTACACACACGTCGCGCACGATTGCATCGTCGGCGATTTCACCACGTTCTCGAACAACGCGCAGATCGCCGGGCATGTGACCATCGGCGACTGGGTGGTGCTGGGTGCGTACGCCGGCGTTCACCAGTTCTGCCGCATCGGCGCGCACGCGATGCTCGCGGCGGGCACGATCGTCCTGCAGGATGTGCCGCCGTATGTCACCGCGGCTGGTTATCCGGCAAAGCCGGCGGGGACGAACAACGAAGGCTTGCGCCGGCGCGGATTCTCGGCAGAGGACGTCGCGGCGGTGCGGCGCGCGTACAAGACGCTGTACAGGATGGGCTTGTCGCTCGGCGACGCGCGCGCAGCACTCGCAAAGGCGGCGGCCGAGGCGCCACTGCTTGCCCCGCTCGTGACGTTCCTGTCCGCAAGTGGACGCGGCATCGTGCGGTGATGCCATCCGTCACGATCGGCATCGTCGCCGGTGAAGCCTCCGGGGATGCGCTCGGCGCCGCGCTGATTCATGCGGTGCGCCACCGTCGTCCGACGGTGCGCTTCGCCGGCATCGCGGGACCCCGGATGGAAGCTGCCGGGTGCGAGATCTGGGCGCCGCTCGAGCGGCTCGCCGTGCGCGGCTTTTCGGAAGTCGTCGCGCACCTGCCAGCGCTCGTAGCACTCCGCCTGGATATCGCGCGTCGCTTCATCGCGGCGCGTATTCCGGTGTTCGTCGGCGTCGATGCGCCGGATTTCAATCTCGGGCTCGAGCGGCGGCTCAAGCGGAAGCGAATCCGCACCGTCCATTTCGTGAGCCCGTCGGTCTGGGCCTGGCGCCGCGAACGGTTGCAGTCGATCGGCCGCGCGGTCGACCGGATGCTTGCGCTGTTTCCCTTCGAGCCGCCGCTCTACGATGCGGCCGGCATCGCCGTCAGC